>DATIED010000591.1:0-4191 GCA_035455965.1 Spongiibacteraceae bacterium | reverse complement strand
TTTTCCTGTTGGCGCTGGCGAGTATCGTAACGCTGGCATCGGTCGCGGTTGCGGTCGCGTGGCGTCGATTTTTAGCGCTGACGATGCTGGTGGTGTGTGCATATGGCGTGGTGCATTTCTCATTGATTCATACTACGCCGCAATTCGTGCCGCTGTGGCCGCGCTTGGAGCTGGCGCGTCGCGAATTTGTGCCGAGCAGCGAGTTGGCGAAGGTATCGCAATTTATTCGCAGCGCTCCATCTGGCACGACATTTTGTTTCGGGCATACCGGCATGGAGTCGTTTTTCTATAACGATTTGGCCGAGACGGGTAAGGCTTGGAACTATACCGTTTATAGCGTCACGCAGAGACTGCCGCTGCGCAGCGCCGATTATCGCGTGCGTTGCGATAGCGCACTGTTGCCGCATTATTTGTTTTTATTCGAATGGGACGGTTTTCCGCGTAAAGGCGTGGATGCAGGCTGCGATATTACCCCATTGAAATCATTACCCAATTGAACTTCGTGCGGTAGCCGGGAGCGATCAGAGCGGCACCGATTTATTTGATCCTATTGTTGAAGTTGCAATGTCAATGAAAGAGCAAAAGTCAGTGAACTCCGCGATGCAAAGAGGCGATATTGCTTTCTGGGGGTTGATGGTCGTTGCGCTGCTGTTATTTTGCATCGACAGCTGGCGGCCGCTGGAGCAGATGGACGATGCTTATATCAGCTTTCAATATGCGCGCAATTTAGTCGCGGGGCATGGCCTGGTTTTTAATATCGGCGAGCGAGTGGAGGGGTTTACCAACCTGCTCTGGACTTTGCTGATTGCGCTGGGCATGAAAGTCGGATTCGGTGCGCCGGAAGTATGCCGTGTATTGAGTTTCGTCGCCAGCGCATCACTATTAGTGGCGACAGGCATCTATAGCGCGTTATTTCTGCCGCATTCGCGGCGCTGGCTGGCCGGTTTCGCACCGCTGCTCTTGCTGGCCTCGAATGCCTTTGCCTGTTGGACAGCGTCGGGGCTCGAGACGGCGTTGTTCGGACTGTTTATTCTGCTCGCACTGCATGCCTTGTTGCGCGAGCGTATATTCCTCGTGGTTTGTTGGTGTGTATTGGCCACCCTGACGCGCCCGGAAGGGGCGCTATACGCCGCAGTGATTCTTGGTTTGGATTGGCTGCTAAAAAATTATCGCCTGCCCAATAAAAGCGCGCGGGCTGTTTTTATTAATACCTATCCAATATTCGTCTATTTGGCCTTTGTCGCCGGTTATACCTTATGGCGGCTCTGGTATTACGGCGATCCGCTGCCAAATACCTTTTATGCCAAGGCCGGCGGTATTCCGCTATATCGGGGGCTGCTTTATGTTTATAACTTCGTTATCGATGGCCCCGGATGGCTGGCTATTCCAGCGTTGATCGCTGCGTTAAAACTGCCGGCTTATCGCCTGCCTTTCATCTGTATTTTGATCACTGTGCTTTATTCGATTGCGGTCGGCGGCGATGCCTTTCGCGCAGGGCGGTTTTTATTGCCGATTCTTCCCATTGCGATTGCCGGTGCGGTTGCCGGTATAGGCTATATGCTGACGGTTAAGCGAACTTACGGTTTTGTTCTGGCATTGCTACTGCCGTTAACCGCTGCGTGGAGTTTGTACGGACCGCTGATCGGCGAAGATTATCGCAATAGCGCAAAGCTACCGTTCCCGGCATTGAGCAAGCGCATTAGCGTACAAAATCACGCTGGCTTTGGTGGCACTGCAGCAACTAAGCGGCTGCTCAGAGGGATCATCGCCAGCGTGCCGCAGGTAAAACAGGTGGCCTGTATAGGGATAGGGCAATTCGCCTTTTTCTCCAACGGCATTTATGTATTGGATCTGGTGGGGCTGGTCGATAAACATATCGCACACAGTAGAAAAGTGGTGGATGGAAAGGTGTTTCTGCTGCCCGGCCATCAGCGTACCGATGCCGATTATGTATTGAATCGACGGCCCGATATCATTGTTATCCCCAGGAAAGATGAAGTTCTTCCGCTTAATTTGCCATCGGTCTACGATTTATGGAAGAACCCTCGTCTCGAGCAGCTTTATTATTGGGACGATAGTATCCCGGCCTATGTATCGAGAGCGTTGCAATCGCAATGAAAATTTTTTCCATGTTGAGTTCACGTGTTGTCCTTGCCGATTACGCGGCTTAGCGCGGTCGCGCGCTGCATGGCGGCTCGTCGCGCTGTAATCCCGCTACTGCTTTTTTGCATCTGCATTTTGCAGCGCTATTGGCAGTGGCAATTATTGGCACCGCAAATTGCTTATCTGGCGACGTTTAATCCCGATCGCACGGTGATGCAGTTTTTACCACTCGCCGTGTGGCGCGAGCATTTCGCTGCGGCGTTACTCTATCTGCAGCAGGCGCCCCCGCTCTCCAATTTATTGTTCGGTTTAGTGGTGCGTTTGAATACAGATCCGGCGGTCCGGGCGATGGTGTTGATTTTGCTGTCGGGTTTTTTCTCCGCGCTGACATCGATGCTGTTATTCGTGTTGTTGGTGCGCCTATCTGTGCCGCGCTGGCTTGCTATTTTCGTGACGCTAATTTTTATCGGTAGCGGCGAATTGTTGGTCATGGAGTATGCGCTTCTCGGCCAGATGTTTTATGAATATCTGGCCATGACGGCGGTTATGGCTGCTGCCTATGCAGCCGTCGCTCTTGCGCAGCAACCTTCGCAGTACCGTTCGTTTGCGCTAGGTGTTGCGGTTGCGGTGCTCGCGCTTAGCCGAGCCACTTTCTCTTACATCGAGTTGCCGGTTCTGGCGTGGCTGGTGTGGCGGCGAGATACGCGCGGGCGCATTTTTGCGGCGGCGCTGCTACCGATATTGCTGCTGCACGGCGGTTGGGCATTGAAGCAATGGTATGTCTATGGACATTGGCAGTGGGCGACCAGCAGTTGGGGCGGCGTTAATGTACAGGCGGGCGATTTGAAGCGGCAGGACTTGCGGTTTGCTGAGTGGGCGAACGACCGGAAGCAAGGTTGTGCTACACGCTGGCCAGGTTACATACAGCATGCACCGTTCGGCGCTTTTGCATTTGGCGCCGATGCGGCGGAAACGCTGACGCAATTCGAGCAATCGGGGCAAGCGATGCAGGCGGACCGGGCAGCATGGCAGGCTCGTCAACTTTGGGTTCCACAGGATTCGGCGGCATTCGGCGATTTATCGCAATGTCTGCAACACCTCTACCTACAATATTGGGCGCGCTTTCCGCAGCGCGCTGCGGCCGGTTGGTGGCAATCCTACGCGCAGTTCTGGAGCCCGATCGATAGTTGGGCGGCGGCATTTCATTTTGCTTTGGTGCCGGCGGGATTGTCGTCAGAACTACTTGTTGCGCCGCTCTGGGAGCGGCCGGCCAATTTTTTACAGGCGCGACAATATAGCGTTCGACAGAATGCGGTGGCGGTATTTGGCGTAAAGGATGAGGGAGTATTTTCGGCGGCGCAGGTTATTGCACTGCCGCTATTGCCGCACTGGTGCGCAGCTATTACTTGCATCGGCCTGCATGCATTGCCGCTGATCGTTATAGCGGCGATATCGATAAAAATTGCACTAAAAGATTTATTGCCGAAAGGCTTTGCCTTTCTATTACTGATTTATGGCTACCTTGCGTTCGCCAGTAACCTGGTTGAGTTCGGCGAAAATATGCGCTTTCGGTTGGTGGTCGAACCACTCGGCTGGGCCATAGCGCTGGTCGCGTTCGCAGCGCTTTGGAAGATAGGCAAGCAACTAATGCGGCACCGTGTTCGTATCCCGGCGCCCGCCAGGTAGAGGGCGATGAATATCTCGATTAGAGCTGTATGGCGGTCAGTTTGCAGATAAAGTTGAATCGATAGCGACACGGCCCCTGGATTGCAGCAGCCAATCGATAATGTATAGGTGGTAGGCCAATGTGAGAACGAGATTTCCGAGCAGAAGGAAACCTTTTGCCGAATAACTCAACCAGTTGGGGAATAATGCAAAAAAGAATACGCTACTAAAAGCTATGGAGCATATTGTCAAAGATAAAGCGAATAATGCCAGCCAGCGTTGTTTAATCGATACGAGGCTAATCAGTAAATAAGTCTCCGCAAAAGGCAGGTATACGAAATAGTGCGGCCAAGACGTCGCCAGTAGCAGCGGTAAACTTAAAAATAGCAGCAGAAAAGATAATGATCCTTGCTGCGGGTGACC
>DATIED010000590.1:0-4506 GCA_035455965.1 Spongiibacteraceae bacterium | reverse complement strand
ATGGCAACCTGATGTGCTCTCGGATACATCGCTTGATTGATCGGGCCGATGAAGCTTTGCACTGCGCCCCTGACTTTGTCGGCGCTACTGAACATAGCCACTTCTCGGGAGTTGGATACGATCCCCAAAATAACGGTGGTGCTGAATGTGTAGAGACTGATCGCCGCATTGGAGATAAAAATATCAAAGCTTGACTTCAGTTGCGTTACAGCGGCGCTGAGCGAGCAATTAAACGTGCGAAAGGGTACCTCTTTACGCGCGAAAATACAGCTGACGATGCCGGCAATTATGGTGGATAGGCTGGTAAGTAATGCCGCTAACCAGACATCCGCAGGCGCTTTAACCACGAAAAAAATAAGCGGCAGCGCAAGCAGTTTGCCTACCAGAGTGGCGATAGCCAGCAGATCCAATCGCTCTCGAGCCTGCAATAACCAGCTAAGCGTCATGACGTTACCGACACAGATCAACCAGGCCGAAAAGTGCAGGGCCCATAATTGCCGCCCATTCGGTACGACCAGCATGACGACGATCAATAGCAGGAACGAAAGAGCCAGCAGTAATAACCTTGCGCCTATAACATCCTGGATTATTCTTTGAACTTTTGCGGGAGTTGCCTGTGCCTGTATTATCTGTGCCGGTGCGGATAGGGCGAGTCCCCAGTCCGTGAGCAGCACAAAATACATCGCGATAGCCTGCGCAAATGCCAGTTGCCCGAAAGTTTCGAACCCCAGTACTCTCGCTAAATAGGGTGTGGTCATGAAAGGAACGACCATATTGGCAAATTGTACGAAGTACATTGCCAATATGTTTTTTTTCAATTTACGATCGCTGAGCATCAGGCTGGGCGGCTCTTGGTCTATGGGCCATTCTTATTGGTGGGCAGCCCTAATTATTTTGATATTCGCCATGGCCAGCATTTGGTTGGATGGCAATGGAACCAATGATCTTTTTAACAGATATCTCACAACACTCATTCTACTATAAGAGATAGAAGGGGCCGCCTACTCCCACGGTGCGGCCCCCTCCATATTTTACGGCTTTGCCGTATTGCGCTGCCGTAATACAGCTAATGCTGCTGCTCTCGTCGCATCCATTTTGGCGCTGTCATAGTTCGCCGAGCTTTGAATTTCCAAACGATTGAGTTGTGCCGATGCGAGCAATCGATAGTCCTGCATACCTTGCTTGAACGCTTCCCATCGGCGGCTGGACTCAATGCCTTGACCAGAGCTGGTTTCATAGACGACGGCAAAGTCTGGACCTTCTCCATCGAAATCGTTCAACGCACCGGAGTTTCTTCCTGTATCGCTGAATGCCCAAAAGCCTACGCCAACTGCACCGAAACGCCACGCCTGCCACGGTAACGCGCGATAATGGATCATAGGCGATGCGGCTTTTGCCGGCGAGGTGGGGCCGGTATAAAGCCACCAGGGCTGCTTCATTTGCCGAAAGAAATAACCGGATGCACTTTCCACCACGAGTAACTGGGGCTGCCAAATCGAGATGGTCTCGGTCATTTTGGACAATGTCAGCATTTGGCTGACGGGATTGTCCGGGGGGATAGGGTTGGCGTATACCCTAATGGCGGGATCGTATCGTCGCGTGTAAGCTGCAATGCGCTCCAATAATTCCAGACTTTTGTCGTGCGGCTCATCGGTAATAAAGAGCCCCCACTGTTGGCGCGAGACGCCCAGTGAATCCAAATGCTGAGTCAGCTTTGCCAGCCAGGCATAATAGGCCTTGTTGATTTTCGCTAATTTATCCGGATCGTCGCCTGCCGCTTCAAAGGGGTTATGGCCGAGATACCAACTCAGCACCAATAATATTTGGCCATGACTCTTGAACAGGTTCACTTGCCGATCAAACTCCTGCTCTTGGGTTTTATCCCAATCACCTGCCAGCGATAGGCCGGGGATATTGGCGGGATGAATCACAAAGACATTGGTGCCGCCACTCAGCAACTCGGCGAATGCCGCCGCTTGGTCGTGCCATATTGGAGAGCCGTTCAAATAGGACCAAGTAATAACATCCAACGGGGCGGGGGTTGCATCGTCGTGGACTACGTCGATAGTAATCGGTATTGACGTCAATTGTTTTTGAGTTTTGGTGTCGATGATTTGCAATGCCAGCGTGTGCTGGCCGGCGCTAAACTTGGATAAATCGATATCGACCCATACGTAGCTAGGCTCGGTCGTGCTGGTGCTAATTTTTCCATCGGTAGTTGCTGCAAGCCGGTCGTAGGCGCGCACGCCGTTTGCCGCCAACACGGGCATTAATTGCCTCACGCGGCTTGCGGCGGTCGAAGCCGTATCTGCAAAATTAATACGCACCTCAGAGATAGTGGCGCTGGAGCGCGGCAGCAGTCCAAGACAGATAGGTATTTTCTCGCGATCAGTACCGGCGATACGTATGTTGGGGGTTGTATCCGGTACCGCTTGCAGCCATTGTTCGGGGGCTGGCCACGGGTCTTGTTGCCAGACTAATAATCCGCTGGCAGCATTAGTTGCTGCCGGGCCCAACAATGTTGTAGCGGCGTTGTTGGCGGCAGTGGAAAAGCTTGCCTTAAGGCGCGCTACGCTGTCGTTGACCAATGCGCTGTCGCTAATCTCGGCGACAGCAGCAACACCCGATGTCGTCGATTGAGTTGCTGGTGCGCTAGTGCCTCCGTTGGCGTTGAGTACCGCGACGCTCAATGGGTTCGGGGCAGAAGGCGATCGGTCATTATTGACTATTAACTCGATCTCATCTAAAAAAATATATTCACCGTTTGAGTGCAGCACCAATGCAAGTTTGCTCTGAATACCCTTTAACGGGATTTCCAGCCAACTATCGCGACGGCAGCTGGGCTCTGTGGTTGTTACGATATTATCGAGATATTGCCAGTTGCCATTTTTCTGCGTATATATATCGATGCGGCGCGGAAAATAGGTCCCTGAATAAACGCCGCATGCGGTATGTATGCGCAAAGTGGCATTGGGCATCGCTGCGAGCACGGCAATATCGATACGCACCGGCGTTAATTGCCAGCCGACAGCGCCTTTGTTGATCCAGATCGGATAAGTTTCCGTTTTGCCGTCGGTTAATTGGACTGCGTCGCCGGTATCGGTCGACAACGCATAATTAGGCGGGGGGCTCAGTCGCGTTACGCTTATGGTTTTAGAGGGAGCAGCAAGCGTCGGCTGAAGCGTAGATAACAATAAAAAAAATAAAACGAAGAGCGGAAAGAAAATATCTTTAGCGCTAAATTCCTTATTCCACATGATCAGCAACCTCCATTGGAGACGTTTCCGTGCCGGGCGTTAAGCCCATAGCGGACTCATACACTGCCTTAGTTCGATGCGCGACGCTGCGGTAGTGAAAACGTGTTTCAGCCACATCTCTGCACTTAGCGCTCATCGTTTCCGCCAAATTATTATTGCCGAGGATTTGTTCCAATGCTGCTGCGGCTCTGCTCGAGTCGTTGGGGTCGACTAAAAAGCCGGTCGCTCCAGACTCTATCATATAAGGTATGCCGCAGATGTTCGATGCTACCACGGGCACGCCGGCAGCCATAGCTTCGGCAATTGCCATCGGTGCATTTTCTTGATGCGACAACAAAACGAGGCAGTTAGCAGTAGCCAGAATTTTTGGCAATTCATTGTGTTTTATGTTGCCTAGAAAAAATACACTGCTTGCAATGCCATAGTCGTTTACTTTCTTTTGGCACTCAGCTAGGTACTGCTTAACATCGTTTCCACCAGTCAGATATAAAGTGGCGTTCGGTATTTTTTTTAGCAAATAATTAAAGGATTCAATTAAGCCGATTATATTTTTTAGCGGTATTATTCGGCCGACATACAAAATTCGCTTATCATCCACTGCGCGACGAGTATCAAAAAACTCTCCATCTACAGGGTTTTCTATATGCCAAGGCTGTCCGCCGATTTGGCCTGCAAGCTCGGTCAACACATAAGGATTAATTACAATAACATGCGGGGCCTTTTTTCTAACTATTTTTTCTATTCTAGAAATAATAGCATAACGCATTTTGGGGAAGGGCGCCGTGGTAAAAAGCGCATCTTTTTCGGCAATGCCGTGTATGGTTACCACATAAGGTTTTCGGTACCCGAGTGCCCACCCCAATACACCTTGAAAGTGGGTAATGTCGGGGCGAATTTTTCTGAGGCAGCGATGAATGGCATAACGCTCGGTTGTCCAGTACCGGATAAAGCCAGGTAAATTACAGCTATTAATCCAGTGGATTGTAACGCCATCCCTTTGTTCGCTACCCTGCCTTCCGGGCGGTGCGGGGCTAACGACGTGGATATCGAATGAAGCTAGCTCTTTTAATCCTTTTATCAAGGCGATAGTAACGCTTTCAACGCCACCTTGAATCTGATTCACCTCAGCCGGATAGTAGGTAACCACCGCAAGACGGACCAACTTCTTCAGAGTGTTCACTCCGCAGCCTGTACCGGAATTGGGTTCTTGCGGAAAACGCGGGGTTTTGATAGTCGGTAGGAGGAAAAT
>DATIED010000589.1:0-5599 GCA_035455965.1 Spongiibacteraceae bacterium | reverse complement strand
CATTGCGCCGCTGGTTGCTGGCGCGTTGGGGGCGCGTACCTGTGACTGCCGCTTACACCGCTGGGCCGGATGTGCGTCCGCCACCCGCCGTCATCGAAGGCGAGTATCGACGCGAACCCTGATAAATTAGAGGGGGATCGGTACAGATATAGAGGCGGGGCTGAGTCGCATACATCGATCGATTAACCGCCTTTTATGCCCCGATTTTTCGCTTGACTCAAAGCGGCTGCTCTCTATCATTAGCACTCTCTTAAAAAGAGTGCTAATTCGGCCCTTGAATTTGGCTGGCGCGACCCAAACTAGTCGTGCATCCGTTAGCAACGGAGTCTTTCAACCCATTCGTTTAACCCATCTGTATTTACTACAGGAGAATTGGCAACATGAAAATTCGTCCTTTATACGATCGCGTCGTCGTACGCCGCAAGGAAGAAGAGCAAAAGTCCGCTGGTGGCATCGTGCTGCCGGGCTCCGCTAAGGAAAAGCCGAATCAGGGCGAAGTCGTGGCAATCGGCCAGGGCAAACTGCTTGAAAACGGTGAAGTGCGCCCGCTCAGCGTAAAAGTTGGCGATCAAGTGGTGTTTGGCCAGTACTCCGGCAACAACATCAAAATCGATGGCGACGAGCTGATCATGCTCAGCGAAACCGAAATTTTCGGCGTTATCGAAAAGTAATCGCCCCGTCCCCATCAACCGGTTTGAGATTAGGAAGGTATAAACCATGGCTGCTAAAGATGTGAAATTCGGCGATTCCGCGCGCCAAAAAATGATCAAGGGTGTCAACATCCTTGCCGACGCGGTAAAAGTAACGCTGGGCCCGAAAGGCCGTAACGTGGTTATCGATAAGTCCTTCGGTGCACCGACCGTTACCAAAGACGGTGTTTCCGTCGCGAAAGAAATCGAATTAAAAGACAAATTTGAAAACATGGGCGCGCAACTGGTGAAGGAAGTGGCTTCTAAAGCTTCCGATACCGCCGGCGACGGCACCACCACCGCGACCGTATTGGCTCAGTCGATCGTCACCGAAGGTTTGAAGTCGGTTGCAGCCGGCGCTAACCCGATGGATCTGAAGCGCGGTATCGATAAAGCCGTCATCGCCGCCGTTGCCGAAATCAAAAAGCTGGCGACGCCTTGCACCGATACTAAATCGATCGCGCAAGTCGGCACCATCTCTGCCAACAGCGACGACAATATCGGCAACATCATCGCCAACGCGATGGAAAAAGTCGGTAAAGAAGGCGTTATCACCGTTGAAGAAGGCAGCGGCCTCGACAATGAGCTCGATGTGGTCGAAGGTATGCAGTTCGATCGCGGTTATTTGTCGCCGTACTTCATCAACAAGCAAGACAAGATGGTTGTCGAGCTGGAAGATCCGTTCATCCTGCTGGTCGACAAAAAAATCTCCTCGATTCGCGATTTGTTGCCGCTGCTTGAGCAAGTAGCAAAAGCTTCGCGTCCGCTGATGATCGTTGCCGAAGACGTCGAAGGCGAAGCGTTGGCAACTCTGGTTGTGAACAATATTCGCGGCATCATCAAAGTTGCAGCGGTAAAAGCTCCCGGCTTCGGCGACCGCCGCAAAGCGATGCTGCAGGATCTCGCGATTCTGACCGGCGCTACCGTGATCTCCGAAGAAGTTGGCCTGGATCTGGAAGGCGCTTCGCTCGAGCATCTGGGCGGCGCTAAACGCGTCACCATCGACAAAGAAAACAGCACCATCGTCGATGGCGCTGGCGTAGCTGCCGATATCGAAGCACGCGTCAAAGAAATCCGTGTGCAGCTCGACAACACCACCTCCGATTACGACCGCGAAAAACTGCAAGAGCGCGTCGCTAAATTGGCTGGCGGCGTTGCCGTGATCAAAGTCGGTGCCGCTACCGAAGTGGAAATGAAAGAGAAGAAAGCTCGCGTTGAAGATGCGTTGCATGCAACTCGCGCAGCGGTCGAAGAAGGCGTGGTTCCCGGCGGCGGCGTGGCGTTGATTCGCGCTATCGAAGCCATCAAGGGTTTGACCGGTGCCAACGAAGATCAAAACATCGGTATCAAAGTTGCGCTGCGCGCGATGGAATCGCCGATGCGTCAAATCGTTGCCAACTCGGGCGACGAACCTTCGGTTGTGGTCGATAAAGTTCGTCAGGGCAAAGGTAACTTCGGTTACAACGCTGCCAACGGCGAATACGGCGACATGATTGCTTTCGGTATTCTCGACCCCGCAAAAGTTACCCGCACTGCATTGCAAGCTGCAGCGTCGGTTGCCTCTTTGCTGTTGACTACCGAAGCAATGATCGCCGATCTACCCGATGACAAAGGTGCTCCCGCAATGCCCGATATGGGCGGCATGGGTGGCATGGGCGGTATGGGTGGTATGGGCGGCTTCTAAGCGAAGCTTTCCAGCAATAAAAAAACCCGGCCACGAGCCGGGTTTTTTTATGTGCGCTTTTTATTTGAATGTTTGAATCGCAACCTGTGTATTACTTCTGGGATGAGGAGTCGTCTTCATTGCCTAAAACCAGTTGCCCATCCTTAACGGGAATTTTGTCGCCCGGCTCGTGATCCATGCGCACGCTGTCCTCTTTACCTTTTAAGCGGTAGCGCACTTCATAGCCGGATATCTTCTCCGACGTGTCGTTCACTGTGCGGCAACGTTGTTCGGTCGTCGTATAGGTGTCGCCTTCCTGCATATGTTCCTGGGTCTTATTGCCCGCGTAACCGCCTGCCGCTGCGCCGGCCACAGTGGCTACAGTCTTGCCGCGCCCGCCGCCTACCTGATTGCCCAATAAGCCGCCCACCACTGCACCGAGAGCGGTGCCGGCGATGCGGTTTTGATCTTTAACGGGTCGTTGATGTGTGACTTGTTCGTCGTGACACTCTTCGCGCGGGGTGCGGATCGTTTCCTTGATCGGCTTAACATTCAATACTTCGGCATATTGAGGTTTATCCATCATTTTATAGCCGGCGATTGCCCCGCCCGCGGTGGCAACCGCGACGCCTACAGCTATGCCGGTCAGTAAGGATTTATCCACGATAGTTTCTCCGCTGCTAATTTGAGTGGATGCATTGTGCGCCACTTTATGGTTGTGTAGTCATTTTAAGAGCGGTGACGGGTGCTCATCCAGTGCATCACGGATGCCGATCCAAGTTAATTGAAGTCCATCACAATTACCGTGCGCCGTTTAACCGATGGACAATAAAAAAGGCAGCTCACGCTGCCTTTAATCGATCGTTCTGCTTCTGTACGACTAGAACGGCAAGCCGTGCGAAGCGCCGCCCATACACATCAACATCGGAATCGACAGCACAAAGTTCGTGCGCGAAGCATATTTAGCGATGTTGCGCGCCGAAGCTTTCTGCTCTTCGGTGGCGGGTACCAAGCCAAGAATTTTTTGTTGATTCGGCCAAATAAGAGCCCACACATTGAACAGCATGACGGTGCCGAGCCACGCACCGATGCCGATCGTCAGTTGATAAGTGTTCAGCGATTCATTCAACAGACCGAGCGTGAATGCGCCGACGAAGTTACCGCCGCGAATCAAATACCAGGCGCCGGTCAACCAGGTCACAACTGCAGCCCACCGGAACCACAATAAGGCGCGCGGTGCGATGTATTTAGAGACGCCAGCGCCGCCTGGGCCACCTTTGTCAGCAGCCGCGTCGGCCAGCCCGGGCACTTGCACGACGTTGAAGTAGTAAAGCAGACCGATCCACATTACGCCGGCCAGGTAATGGATCCAGCGAGCCAATGAAAATTCGTTCCAGCCGTTACCGATCAGCAGTGCGATGGCGACTGCGACAATAACCCCTGCCACAATACTGCCTTTAATGGTGTTCAATGGATTCATGCGGTTTCTCCCGTGTTGTTTTTTGTGCCCGTGTACTGTTTTTGTTCCTGCTGCGTGCCTGCCAGCTATTCCGTTTTGCTTAGGGACATTATCAATTACATCAATAATGTAGCTGCGCAATCGGGGAAGTTTCTCTAAAACTCCCGCAGAATAGGCGAGTAGTTTGGAAAATTCAACGGGTATCCCGCGCGTGAATTTAATGTGCTGCTTTTTCATGCGATTTCAAATTTCACTGGCGCTATGGATGGTGCCATAATGGCGCGGTATTTTTTTCGCCTTTTACAGGAGACTTTTATCTCTATGTCACCCGAAGATCGCTTCGCCGCGCAAGATAAAGAGCCGCTGCCGAATATCGGCAATATCGTTCCGGATCGCGATGACGCCGTTTCCTACCACCGCCAAAAACAAGCTAAAACAAAATCCAGGGAGCGCGCCGCTAATGGCGGGGCCGGCGATGAGTCGCGCGGCGGCGGCAATGGCGCGCTGTATGCGCTGGTGGCGTTGACGTTGGCGATAGCCGGCTGGGCCGGTTTCCTGCACTATCAGCTGACGCTGGCACAGGACCGGGTCGGCGCCTTGGAGCAGCGCTTATCGATGACCGATGAAAGCGTCAATCAGTCGAGTGTATCGCTGCAAGTGAAGCTGAAAGAGCTCGATAACGCGTTTTCACAAGTGCGCGATGAGACGCTGAAGAGCTACAAGGCGCAAATCGATAAACATGCCGCGCAGATCGATAGCCTCGATAAGGCCGCGAAAAACGCCCAGGCCGCGTTAGCCAAGCTCGATCAACGCGCCGGCGATCACGAAAAAGCGTTGACCGATACGCGCGCGCAAATCGATAAGCTGCCGCCCTCTATTGAGGCGGCGAAGCGCAAGTTGGACGAGCATCAAGCGGCGCTGGATGTTTTACCGGGCAAGTTGAAAGCAATGGCCGACGGTCAAAACAAATTGGAGGGCCGGCTCAATAACAACGACGAGTGGGTCGAATCGATCAATACTTTCCGCAAACAAATGAATCGCGAAATCGTCAACATCAAGCAGCAGGTGGCGGGAGGCAAGCCGCCGGCCGCGAGCGAAGTGCCGTTGCCGTAGGCCGTCTCAGTAGGCGCCGCGCAGGCGCCGATTTGAGTCCGTCGAGCCACGCTGAAACTGTTGTAAAAAAGCTTACCGTAAAGAATAGCCGCCGAAGATACTGCTGAGGAGCGCACCCATGACTGCAATTCGCCAGGCCGATTTAATTCAGAGCGTCGCCGACGCGCTGCAATATATTTCTTACTATCACCCCGTCGACTTTATTCAGGCCATGCAAAAGGCCTACGAGCAGGAGCTCAACCCGGCTGCCAAAGATGCTATCGCGCAAATCCTGATCAATTCGCGCATGTGCGCTACCGGTCATCGGCCGTTGTGCCAGGATACGGGCATCGTTACCGTCTTCGTAAAGGTTGGTATGAATGTGCAGTGGCAGGACGCGACCATGGGCGTCAGCGATATGATCAACGAAGGCGTGCGACGCGCCTACAATAATCCCGATAACGTACTGCGCGCATCGATCCTCTCCGATCCGGATGGCGAGCGCAAAAACACCAAAGACAATACGCCGTCCGTTATCCATTACGAAATCGTGCCGGGCGATACCGTCGATGTACATGTCGCGGCTAAAGGTGGCGGCAGCGAGGCAAAATCGAAATTTGCGATGTTGAATCCTTCCGACTCGGTGGTCGACTGGGTCCTGAATATGGTGCCGCAGATGGGTGCTGGCTGGTGCCC
>DATIED010000588.1:0-4259 GCA_035455965.1 Spongiibacteraceae bacterium | reverse complement strand
GCTTTCGCAGCGAAATAGCTGCCGGTGTCGATGTGGTGCTCGATTATTTATGGGGGCCATCCGCGGAGGCATTGTTAGCGGCGGCGACTGGACACGGTGCTGGCGAAGCGGCGCGGCGTATTCGTTTCGTCAATATCGGCTCGCTGGGCGGCGCCGCGATAAATTTACCGGCGGCTGCATTGCGCAGCAGCGGTGTCGAAATGGTCGGCAGCGGCCTGGGTAGTCTGTCCAACGTTACATTGATTCGTTCGATCAGCGCGTTGATGCAGGCGATCGATGTCGCGCAGTTGAAAATTGTAGCCGATGCAGTTTCTCTCAGCGAAGTCGAACGCGCCTGGACGGGCGCTAATAATACGCGCATCGTGTTCACGATTTAATCGCATCCGAAAGAGCAGAGCGGTTCTCCTCGCTGGATAAAATTCAGCGGCAGCGCATTCGCAACTTGCACGTCTAAGAATCCATAGCCATAACGAGGCAATATTTTTCCGCCGGGCGGCAAATTGTTGCCGCCCGGTGCAGACGTTACCGTTAAACACAGGCTCGGCAGTGACGGTTTTAAAGCGTCGCGCACGAAATTTTTTAATCCGTGCGAATGGTACCGATATTGCTCAGGCATCCAGCGCCCTGAATCGACGATTCCTGGCTATGCAAAAAAGCCATGGATGTCAGCGGTTCAAGATTGCAGCGAATTTATGGTTGGAGAGGCCCGAGTGCGAACCCAGCGGTGTGGCGATAGTCGGATTTATCCATTTGTATACGACCGATGAGACGCCTGTTTTTTAAATTATTCCTGATGTTTTGTTTGGCCTTCATGGTCATCGATCTCAGTCATTCGTTCGCGATTCAATTTATAAAAAAATTCGATAGTGCGGCGTTAATCAACGTGGCCGGAGCCGACATGTCGGCCGATTTCGTCGCAAACACCGTGGCGACCTATGTCGCGGTGTTGCTGGTTGCGCTCTGCTTAAGCGCCGTGCTCGCCTGGTATTTACATCAGCCGATCCGCATTATGCGTCGCGCCTTTAGCGCAATGTCCGAGGGACGGCTCGACACGCGAGTGCGGCATCTGTTGGGTTCGCGGCGCGACGGCATAGCCGATTTGGGACGCGATTTCGATGGCATGGCGCACCGGCTGGAGGATCTGGTGGCGGTGCGCCAGCGTATGTTGCAGGACGTTTCGCATGAGCTGCGTTCGCCGTTGACCCGTTTACAAATCGCGATCGGCCTGGCGCAACAGAATCCGCACAACATCCATGAAACGCTGGATCGGATCGAAAGCGAATCGCTGCGCTTACAGAGCATGCTGGAAAATATGTTGACGCTGGCGCATATGGAGATGGGCGCGCAATTATTGCCGAAGGAAGAAATCGATATCGCCCAATTACTGGCGGATATTGCGCGCGATGCCTGTTTCGAGGCGCGAGCACGCGGCGGCGATTTACTTTTTGTCGGCGCTGGCCCGCATATCATGGCGGTGCACGCGGAATTATTGCATCGTGCATTTGAAAACGTGATTCGCAATGCCGTGAAGTATACCGGCGCTGGCACCTGCGTAGAGGTGCTGATCGAATGCATCGGCGCACAGTTGTTGGTAGTCGTGACCGATCGAGGACCCGGTGTGGCTGCCGATGCTCTAGCAAAAATATTCGAACCCTTTTTTCGCGTTCCGGAGCAGGAGCGAAGCATGCAAGGTTTCGGGCTCGGATTGGCAATCGCACGCAGTGCCATAGAATTTCATGGCGGTACTATCGTCGCCGCGAACCGCCTGGATAATGGACTTATCGTAAGCATCAGCTTGCCGCTCTGATCGGGCGCTGCAATAAATATTACTCATCGCGCACTCACGGGAATCTATCGCAAAATTGCTATGCTTGACGATGCTTCGTGTTTTGAAGGTCATTGTTAAGTTAGGTAAATGTCTTTCGCAAAAATTTCGCCCGTCGTTATAGTGGTGCAACCATAAAACCAGCGAAAAACAGGCCTAAACCCAGCGACAGACAGGAGTTCCACGATGGCTATTACTGTAGGATCGGCGGCGCAAAAAAGTCCGCAAACCCCAACACAGTCCGCTAAACCGCGTCCACAAGGAGGTAAAGAGGGTAAGGATGCAGCATCGAAACCCGATCTTGCACCGGCGCTCAAGCAGGCTGCACAGTTTGCTGCGAATCCCGCCCTTAATACCGCTGCTAAAGTGGCGACGCAGGCGGTGGGTGCATTCCTCAATACCAAAGCTTGATTCCGCGTATCATTATTCTGCACATTACCGCCGGCCACCGAGCGATGTCTGCAGCCACTTTTTTCATCGCTTGCGCCGGCACCTCGTTATTGTCGGGATGTATGATCGTGCCGCCCAGTCCTACTTATGAGGCGGCTACCCTGGTCAGCACGGCGTTAGTGAGTGCATCGTCGATAATGCCCGGCGAGGCGCGTTATCCCATCGAGCATAGTCACGAGCGTATCGACAGTGTCTGCATACAATATAACGCCGCAGTAGCGTTGGCCGATTTTGTGCCTGCCGTACAGGGCGAGTTGCGTAATAACCGCGTCGACAGCAGGCTTTATGAAGCCGGAATGCAACCTGCCGGCTGCCAGGCAATCCTGTATTACACCGCATTTCTGGATTGGGATCAGCGCGCATTAAGCAGCGAATATGCCGCCTACCTGACATTTGCCAGTATGACGCTGCGCAGCAGCGACGGTCGGGTATTGGCCAGTGCAAATTACCAGAGCAGCGAATTGGGATTGGATAAATGGTCGCCGACGCAAAGAAAAATTTCCGGGATGGTTAAAGCGTTACTGGCTGGCAATTAAAAGCCGGCCGGCAATGAAAAGTAAAAAGCTTCACCAAACCAGCAACGAATCGGTCAACATTTTTTGAATCCAGTGTTTGCCGTTGCTGTCGGCGACTAACCCGTTACCTACCTGCTCGAGGCGTGCCTCCATTACATCCTCCGACGCTACCTTGTTATCGGGCTTGATGTCTTTTGGGTTGATGATGCCGGAGAAGCGCAGGGTATTCACGGTGCCGTTAAATGCGATACTGCGCTCTCCGGCCACCATTAAATTGCCGTTCGGCAATACATTGATAACCGATGCCGCGAGCTTGCCTTTCAGCGTGCTGCTATTCTCGGTTTTACCGTCGCCTGAAAAATCATCTTTACCCGATGCCTCGGCGTTCAGATTTAACAGGCCTTTCAGTAAACTGTTCATTGAGTCGTTGGTGGTGCCGGGCCCTTTAGTTACAACAGAATTGGCGCGCGCCAGGCTGCTGCTCGATTTATTGCTGCCGGAGGAACTCTCCGAAATTTCGATTTTAACTTTGTCGCCAATCTTATGCGCCAGCGGTACATCCTGATAAATATTAGCGAAGGTTGCCTGTTGGTACAGCGATCCCTGATTGGGATTTTCCAGGGTGGCAATCGGATAGGGCGGGCGAATACTGGTAGGGCCCACCACCAGCGGCTGCGGGCTGCTGTTACAAGCGCCTAATAAAGTAGTCGCCAGCAATGTATAGACGAAATTTTGGTTCCCCATTTTTTCCTCGCTAAAGGTTGGTTGAAAAGAAGGTGTTGGCAACGTTGGCCCGAAATTGGTTGCAGAGTTGGCCCGAGAGCTGCGAGATATTCGCTCAGAGAAGCGTTAACCGGCGTTAATGCGAGGTAAAGTTTGGTAAAGATCGTTAACGTCGCGGAGCGCGCTGCTAACCTTTTGCGGCGGAAATATTTTAAGGCTGGAGAGACGATCATAACCAAGGTATTGCTGGTCGACGACGATATCGAGCTGAGCATCATGCTCGGCGAATATCTCGGACAGGAGGGTTTTCAGGTGCAGACGGCGCACGACGGCGAGAGCGGTTTGCGCGCTGCGCTATCCGGCCATTATTCGATCATGGTGCTGGATATGATGTTGCCGCGTCTGCATGGTATCGAAGTATTGCGACGCGTGCGCGCGCAAAATCATCTGCCGATTTTGATGCTGACGGCGCGCGGCGACGATATCGATTGCATCATGGGCCTGGAGTTGGGAGCCGACGACTTTATCGCCAAGCCTTGCTCGCCGCGCAAATTACTGGCGCGCATCAATGCGGTGCTGCGCCGCGTCAAGCCCGTGCCGGTCGGTGCGCTCAGTGCGTCACTGCAGGTGGGGCCGTTGCAGCTTTGGCCCGGCAAGCGTCATGCGGAGTGGCTGGGCGTACGTCTGGACATGACGGCCACCGAATTCAATTTATTGGAAGTGCTGGCGCGCCAGGCCGGCAAGGT
>DATIED010000587.1:0-8128 GCA_035455965.1 Spongiibacteraceae bacterium | reverse complement strand
TGGGGACGTGAGCGCGCATGGATGCGCGCGCCCGAGCCTAACATGGATGTTTGTCGTTGGCGTTCCCCAGAAGGACCTGCAGCATTGCGCCAACAATGAATCCCGACGTTCATTCTGTTAGATGACCTGAGTCTTCTTTCGGCATGAAATGACCGCCGCGCACTTGTGTACTTCATTAGGAAATTTTTGTGCGCGCAACGCAGCGTCGGTTAGCCGACCGCACGTAGTTCAGATGCGCTGCCGTGGCCTCTGACCAGTGGCAATACTTCTTCGCCGACGCGATAGGCTTCTTCGAGATGCGGTGTGCTGGCGAGAATAAAAGCATCGGCGCCGAGTTGAACCAAATCGTCGAGACGTTCAGCGACTTGCTCGTAGCTGCCGACGATGCCTTGCGTTTGGCCGCCGCGCAGCAGACCAAAACCCGACCACACATTCGGCTCGATGATCAGATCCTTATAATTACTCAATGTCGTTGGCTGCAGCGAGCCCTGGCGTTTGGCACCGACCGATTCGCTGCCTTCGCTCATTTTTTTGAAGCGCGCGAGCGTATCGGCATCGACATTTTCAAAGCCGCGTCGCACCTCGGCCCAGGCTTCCTCTTCGGTAGCGCGCGCAACGATATCGACGCGCACTGCGCATTTGATCTTGCGGCCGAGCGCGTCGGTGCGCTCTTTGACGCGCGCAAACTTTTCGCGCAGCTGTGCAAATGGTTCCAGCCAAGTTAAATAGTAGTCGGCGTGTTTGGCCGCTGAAACCAGCGCCGCATCGGAGGAGCCGGAAAAATATATTTCGGGGAAATCCTCTCCGGCGAGCGCTTCCGGCAACCCGGCTTGCTCCGTTTGATAAAATTTCCCGCGATAATCGAACGGTCCGCCGTTCCATACACCGCGCAGCACGTCGAGGAATTCTGTGGTGCGGGTGTAGCGATCGTCGTGGCCGGTGGAATCTCCCCACCATAGTTGCGAGGGACCACCGCCGCCCGTGATCACATTGAATAAGGCGCGGCCGCCGGTGGCGCGTTGCAGGCTGGCAGTCATGCGTGCGGCGACCAGCGGATTTAAAAAGCCCGGTTGGAACGCGATCATGAAGCGAAAGGTCCGGGTTTCGCGCGCCAGAAATGCGGAGATTGCCCAGGGTTCGTCGGTCATGGGAAACGATGGAATCAAGCCGCCCTGAAAGCCGGAGATTTCTGCGGCGCGCGCGATCTCGGCAATGTAGTCGAGATTATTGAAGCCATCGTCGCCACCGCCGCTGAGGCCCGCTTTGCGCAGGTTATCGTTGCCTGGGAACCAGTCGCCGCGATACGGCGTACGGCTGCGATGCGAGCTGGGTTCGCCGTGGGTCGGCAAGCGCCAATGAAAATCGATAGTCATGGATTAACTCCGCTTATCTAAAGTTTTTAACTGACAACTGATGTTCGGTGCGAAGCCCGCTGATCGATACTCTTTTCAAAACTTCTTTGTGCTGGTCGATATCGGCAGTGCTTTCACGTTAGCTTCTTTCGATGTTATCGCTCTCTGCTAGAGCGTGATATAAACAAGAGGGCTTCCAGCGTTTTGAAAAGAGCACTCGTTCACCGGGCAGTCAAGCTCGCTGCCATCGAATCGCTAACAACTAACAACTATCTCCTCACGCCGCCGTTTCAATCGCTGCGAGATTGTCCCTAACCTTCGGCAGCACGTATTCGCCGATGCGATACGCTTCTTCGAGGTGCGGCGCTGCGCCGAGCAGGAAGCTGTTGATGCCGGCATTCGCGTAGGTGGTCAGCCGTTCGGCAATCTGTGCATAGCTGCCGACCAGTGTGGCTGCAGCGCCGGTGCTATCGACGGCGAAGTCGGCCCACAAATGGGGGGCGATGACGGCGCCGCGTGCGCGCTGTGTCGCTTCGATAAAGCGGCTCGACTGTGCGATAAAGCGCTCTGCATCGCGCAGTGCTTCAGCTTCGGTTTCGCGCGCAAGTACATCGATGCGCAAACCTATTGCCAGCGAGCGTTGCTGCACTGCGGCAAGCTGGTTGATATTTTCGATGGCGGGCCGCAGGGACGATAGCGGTGCGGCATTGAGTATGTGTACATCGGCCTGGCGCGCCGATAGTTGCAGGGCCGCCTCGCTGTGGCCGGATAAATAAATCAGTGGCACGGGGTTGTTAGCCAGCGGGCCATTAAATCCGCCGTTCAGCACTTCGAAGAATTTGCCTTTGAAGTTGAACGGCGAAGTGGTTAAGACGCCGCGTGCAACTTCGATAAACTCTTCGATGCGTGGCAGTACATCGGCGGCGTCGGCATAGTCGCCGAGCTGATGCCGTTGTTGTTCGGTGGCGCCGCTGCCGATTTGCCAGGCGAAGCGGCCGCCGCTGAAGCGTTGATAGCTGGCGGCATTTTTCGCGGCATAAACCGCCGAGCCACGCGCCGCATCGAATTCCGTCAGCAGTTTTAAATGGCGTGTACCGCGCGCGACGTAGCCGGCCACGATCCACGATTCATCGCCGTCCGGGGTGTTGGGGATGCGCAGGCCGTCGAAGCCCGATAGATCGGCGGCGCGCGCTATCTGGTGCAGGTAATCGAAATAATTGAAGCGCGTGCCGCGCGGATCGCTGATGCCGGCATTAAATATCGGCTTATCGTCGAGGCGTTCGCCGCGTCGCGTCGCTTTGGCGTATCCGTAGCGGCCATCGCCAGCGGTCGGCAGTTGCCAGATGAATTCGGTGGTCATCGTTTTCTCCGAGGCGGAAAACATAATAAATAGTTGTCAGTTGAAAGTAATCAGTGCGCTGTGTGGTGGTTTTCGGGGCGCGTCAGGCCGAGGTTTTCGCGGTAGGTTTTGCCTTCGTAGCGCGTGCGGAATAAACCGCGACGCTGTAGTTCCGGCACGACTAGTTCGCAGAAATCTTCGAAGCCGCCCGGCAACAGTGGCGGTACCACATTGAAACCATCGGCGCCGCGCGCGAGGAACCATTCCTCCATCGTGTCGGCGACGTGTTTGGCCGAGCCGATTACCTGCACGTGGCCGCGCGATACGTTGAAGCGCAACACCAATTCCCGGATCGTGAGATTTTCCCGGCGCGCGAATTCGATCAATTGTTGCGCGCGGCCCTTGCCGTTTTCGGTGACCGGCAAATTGTCGGGCAGCGGTCCGTCCAGTGGATAATCGGAAACATCGATGCCCATCAGATTGACGCCGTGACTGAAATCGACAGCATTTTGCAACTCGGCAAATTTGTCCTGCGCCTCCTGATCGGTGGCAGCGACCACCACCGACAAGCCTGGGGTGACTTTCAGTTGCTCGGGATCGCGACCGTATTTCGCCATGCGGCCTTTAACGTCGCTGTAATAGGCTTGCGCAACTTCCAGCGATTGCGCCGAGCTATAGGTCATCTCCGCAACCTGCGCGGCGAATTCGCGGCCGGTATCGGAATTGCCGGCCTGCACGATTACCGGATAGCCTTGAATGGGCCGCGCAACATCGAGCAGGCCCTGGCTGGAAAAATATTTGCCCGCGTGTTGCAGTGGATGCGCGGATTTTGGATCGAAGAAATTACCGGCGGCGCGATCGGGATTGTCGAAGGCATCGTCGTCCCAGCCGTCCCATAGTTGCTTGGTTAATTCGAGAAACTCCGCCGCGCGCTCGTAGCGTTGATCGTGCGAGGGCGGCACTTTGATGCCAAAGTTTTTACCGGTATCGGGCGAAAAAGACGACACCACATTCCAGCCGGCGCGACCGTTGCTGATATGATCGAGCGAGGCGAATTGACGCGCCACGTTATAGGGTTCGCTGAAGTTGGTGTTGACGGTGGCGACCAGGCCGATATGTTTTGTGTGAGCTGCGATAGTCGACAATAACGTAAACGGCTCGAATTGAAAGCTGATGCCCGCATGGCTGCTCTGTTCGATATTTTCTCCGGACCGCCCGATAAAGTCGGCGAGAAAAAACGTATCGAATTTAGCCTGCTCGGCGAGCTTGGCCATACGCACCCAATAATCGAGATCGGGGCGGCCACTGCCGCTCGAACTGTGATGGCGCCACGCCGCCGGATGATGGCCGAAACGCATAAAGAAAACATTTAATGCCAATTGGCGTCGGTTGTTGCTCAAAGTAATCACCTGGTACTGGTTAAACGTATGCGATATTTACCCGCTGCATTCAGCGGGCAATTGCTCGTATACAGCGCTAGTTGGCCATGGATAAGTAGTTGCCCATTGATAACTGTCAGCCGGCGAAGGCCTGTGCCTGCTCCCACAGACCGGTCCTGCGCCACTGCACTTCGAGCGCGCCCGGCGTGTATACCTGCGCGCCACCGATCTGTTCCGCAATTGCCTGAAAGCGCGCAGCTTCCTCGATTAACAGAATCAGTTGCGCAGTTTTTAAAATGCCGCTGCCCCAAAAATTTGCGCCGCCGTTCGATTCGAGCAGCGCTGGCGGCGGGGCCAGTTCCGGGTGCTGGTCCAGGCGCTCGCGAATGACCTCCAGCGCGCCGCGTTTGCGCTCCAGATGATTGGGGATTTCGCGCGCCAGCAAATGCCGCTGCGCCGCGACGTATAAAATAGGGAAGGGCTTCTGCGCCAGCGACCAGGCGGAGAGATAGGGCGTATGCGCATGAATAAAGGTATCCGCCTGCAGACGTTCTTCATTTAATACCGAGTCGGGGTGGTCGGAAAAATTCGACAACCCGATACCGATTTCTTTATTTCTTTCCCAGGGTGCCGGAAATTTAACCGTCAGTAATTGATCGTGGCCGGGAATGCGATGCGCGATATTGAAGATCAGGCTGGCCGACAGCGTGCCGGTCTCGCGTAAAAAATTGAACGCATGCACCGCATCGCTTTTTGCGGCGTCGACATAGGCCGCTAAATCGACGGCGGTTAAATGTTCGGCATTGAGCGCGCTGGACATAGTATTGCCTCGTTAATCGAAAACTTGATTAACGGTAAGAGCACGCTCTGTGCCAAAGCGCTTATCGAATGTCGGGTTCCTCCCGAGCTTGTCGGTGATGCGATTCAAATAGCTGGCGTATATGAGTTTTTTTACTCGCGCGAAAAGAGGATCGCTGCATTGCGGACATTTCGGTAAACCGCAGTCATCGGTATAGAGCGATTTGCGCAAGCCCGATGGCGATATAGCAGCAGCGCGCAGTTGCTATAGCAACACTCGGGCAGCAATGACGGTTGATGCGAGTGCTGAGGTGCGCGACACTGTCGACCTATAGCTGCCTTTGAATGGTAGCAATACCTATCATCGAATAACTTTCGTTACGCTGGAGCACAACTAATTGCACCGACTGCCATTGATTCGCCATATCCGAGCCCGGCCGCGATTTTTTCTATGTGGATTATTTGGGGTTTTAGTGAGCTATTTTTTGCCGGCGACCATGATCGAGCAAGGCATCACGCGCGCGCTGGTCGGCTGGGATGCGGGTATATGCTTATACCTTGTGCTGGCAGCGAATATGATGATTAGCTCGACGCGCGAGAAGATCCGCTACCGGGCGCAGCAGCTCGATGAAAGCCAGTTGGTGATTTTGATCCTGGTGATTATCGGCGCTGTAGCCAGCCTGACCGCGATCATCGTCGAGCTGGCCGTGGCGAAGAGCGCGCAGGGCAACTTGCGTTACGCCTATATCGGTTTGGCGCTATTCACCATCGTCGCCTCGTGGGCGTTCACGCATATGATGTTCGCACTGCATTATGCCCACGATTATTACATCGCGCGCATCGACAATGCGTCGGGCGGCTTGCAATTTCCCAACGAGGAAAACCCTACCTACGGCGATTTTCTCTACTTCGCGTATGTAATCGGTACATCGGCACAGACCGCCGACGTCAGCTTTACTTCAAAGCCGATGCGCAGAGTGGGGTTGCTGCACTGCGTATTGGCATTTCTATTCAACACAACGATATTGGCGCTGACTATCAATATCGCCGCTAGTTTGTTTTAGTGGGTCTTTGATCGTTGATTGGTAATCGGCGCTGGCATAGTTGTTCGGTGTATTACCGGCACTGCAGTATGTGACTGACGGAAATTTGCATCATAAATAAAAGGTTGTCAGGTGGTTTTTTGGTTGTGTATACGGCGCGATATGGCTAATCTTGCCCAGATAATAACGATAGCGACCGCGTGCTTCTGTATGTAGGTCGAGCATGTAACATCTGTGTTAGCAGGATATTTATAAAAACTTTAAAAATTGGATTAATGGATGATCAGGAGATCAATATGACTAATATTTTCCAACGAAAAATAAACCTCTTTACGCAATGCATTACTTTGTCTGCGGCATCGATATTTTCACTGAACGCATACTCCGATATCACGCCGGAGTCGATGGCAGGAGTTGCGCCCGGTTGTTCGTCATCGGGAACCGATACGGCCTGCTGGCAGGGGGCCATCAACGCGGCCACCACGCCGATTACCGCCGGCGATGGGCCGCGTTTTGCAACCGTCGCTGGCGAGGCTGGAAAGGTCTACACGATCACCGATACTATTAAAATCTGTGGCGCCAGCAACGGTGTGATCGATGGGCACGGCGCGCAATTGTTATGGCAAGGCGGCTCGGGCAAGCCGATGTTCCTGGTGGTTGGTTCCAATAGCATGCGCTTTACCAACTTTACCATCAGGGCTTACGCCACCTCGCCGAAGGCACTCGATACGGCGTTCGAGTTTACCAGTGCACCGACCTCTGGGTTTAGCTACACAACAGCACTGCCGGCAGGCGACTGCCCCAACGGTTTGCCGACCACCTCGTCGAAAAATTCGATCGATCAGGTCAGCGTCGATGGAACGACCGCCGGCGGTTTGAATTATGGCGTGCGCTTCAGTAACAGATATGGCGTGAACGGCGATGAAGGTATTAACAACGATATGTCGACCATTATCGATTCGTCGTTTTACAACGTAACTTCGGCGGTGGTGAAGATAGAGCACGGCCAATCGCACCAGCATCGCTTGATTTCCGTGAACGGTTTCGCAACCGAGGGTAATACCAACGGCTGCTTCGTCGAAGGGTTGCGAGGGTTTTTCTCGAGCACCGGCGGTTTTCAATGGGGTTGGGGTAAAGCTAACTTCTGCGTCGATCGCACCTATGGAACCTTCGATATTAATGAATCCAATAGCGAGGGTAGCAAGCGGCTGCTAGCGGCAGGCGATGAAGGCGATAACAATAGTTATCCTGTCAGCGTGAATATACATGGCGGGCGATTTGCGGTTAACGGTTTGCATTCGGATGGGAAGGTGATCGATTTTAATCGTCTTGGCCCGTTGGTCGTGGTCGGGTTGCACATCGATGGTACGCCGCCCTCTGGCGTGCAGCCAAAAATCTCCATGCAGCCGGGTCAGCGAATTGCACCGCCGGTCACTACCGTTGCCTCGGCAATTGTCAACGGTGTTTCGTTCGATACAGCTGGCTCCGTATCCAGCTCTACCTGGGATACCTTGGTTGTTAAGAGCTTTGTAGATTTGGTTGCGAAGGGCAACTTGTGTAGCAACGCGGCGGGAAATACTCAGCCCTGCACGATACTAAGAAATTAAGAGTCATTCACGGCCCTAACGGGCCGTTTTTTCTTGGGGTGCTACAACCGAATGGCGGTAAATCATTCGCGTTGAATATTCGGCCAAGGCCCGATGGCGCTATATATCCGCGGCTGAGTTGCGCCGTTGCACAGTGCTCCAGCCATAATATTTTAAAATAAAAAAACCGCCGCCTATCGAGACAGGCGGCGGCTTTGGTGCTTTTCAGTGTGACTTTTTGCAGTATTACTTTCTTCAGTATTACTTGATTTTAGCCTGTTCTACGGTCGTGCTGGTAGTCGTTTTCTCGGTGGCTACCGGTGCGGCGCTATCGGCAGCTTTCGCGTCTTTCACCGCATGCTTGTGATGATGCACATGCGCCGTCGTATCCTGCGCGGCATCCGCGGTTTTGACAGCGGTTTCGCTGGCGGCGTTAGCGGCAGGCGCGGTGCTGCTGGCACTCGGCGTTACCGGGGCGACGGTGGTGGTTGAAGCTTTGGTCGAGGTCGTCGTTGCCGCAGTCGTCGCTTTAGCCGCAACCGGTGCCGCGTTATCAGCCATCGCTACCCCCGCCATCGTTACCGTGATAGCCATTGCAACAGAAGACAGGGTTTTGGTGATCGATTTCATT
>DATIED010000586.1:0-2103 GCA_035455965.1 Spongiibacteraceae bacterium | reverse complement strand
ATCGGTGATGCCATCGGCCAGTACGATCGTCTGTTTCACCTGCAACAGCGCGTGCGGTTCGCGCGGCAAGAGCGCGGGCGTTGCCGACAACAGCTCGAAGTAATCGATCAGAATATTCGAATCGAATAAGGTCGCGCCGTCGTCGGTCACCAGGGCCGGTACTTTGCCAAGCGGATTGTATTGCGGCACGCCGCTATCCGCGCTCCACGGCGGATCGTTGACAAACTCATGCGGCAGATTTTTTTCGAGCAGCGCGATGCGCACCTTGCGCACCTTGCGCACATACGGACTCGTGGTCGAGCCAATGAGTTTCATACCAACACTCCTATTGAATAAATGCTAAATCCGCGCGAGGTTCCGACCCCTCTGTCGCTGCGCGACATCTCCCCTATAAATAGGGGCGACAAGTTTATGCACTGACTTGCCTCCACACGCAGTAATCCAACTCGCCTCCCCTGCGCGAGTAGGGGAGGTGCTGAGCGCAGCGAAGCGGAGGGGTCCGGTCGCAACACGACGCTAAATCCGTGCGAGGTTCCTGACCCCTCTGTCGCTTCGCGACATCTCCCCTATTGCGTAGGGGAGACAAGTTTGCGCCCAACTCGCCACCCCTACGCTCAATGCACTGCAATTATGGCGTTCACTATCAGCCATGTGCAGCAGGTGATGCCCGCGGTGGAAACGCTGGAGCGCAATTTCGACCAGCCGCGCAAATACGCCACCGCATGCAGAATGCGAAAAGCCAGAAATAATAAACTAGGAATGGCGACGCTGTTGATGGCGACGCCGGCCACCATGGCCGCCAACACCGACGCGCCGAACAGTGTGGCAGCCTCCCACGAATTCTGTTGCGCGGCATAAATACGCGCACCATAGCTATCCAATTGCGCGGCTTGCGCGCGCGGATTTTGATTATCCATTTTGCCGAACTGCTGCTTGCGATAATGACCGCCGTAAGCGGCGAGCAAATAGGGAATCAACAGAACTATCGCCAAACAAATAAAAGGAATTTTCATCGAGTCACCATGCGGAGTTTTATTTTAAGCCATCGTAATTTCAAACAATTATGGCGGAACAAAATCCGCACGCAGTATTCACAACCCTTAGAGCACCTGACAAAATCAGCGCGCAACATTGAAGTAATTATTAAAGCGTGGTGAACCTGCAAGAGCGCCACAAAGTGATCACAACACAATCGTACAATTGCGGCCCGCCGATTTGGCCGCGTACAGCGCTCGATCGGCGCGCTCGATGGCTTGCTCGATCGGCTCGCCGGCGTGAACCTCGATGACGCCGGCGGAGAACTGAATGCGCAACTCCGGCGCAGCATCGCTGACCGGCAAATTTGCCAGTTGTTCGCGCAGCCGCGTCACGCCGTGCGTCGAACTGCCCGGCGGCGTCTCCGGCAATAACAGCAAAAATTCCTCGCCGCCCCAGCGCCCGATGATATCGGTGTCGCGCAGCGCCGCCAATGCCTGCAGCGCGAACAAGCGCAATACCTGATCGCCGATCGCATGGCCGAAATCATCGTTGAAACGTTTGAAATGATCGAGATCGATCAACACCAGTGAAAACCGCTGTCCGCTGCGCTTCTGTCGCCGCACCTGCGCCTCGATCGCTTCCAGCAGATAGCGGCGATTGAACAAGCCGGTCAGCTCGTCGCGCGTCGCCATGCTTTCGATATGCGCGAGCGCAAACTCCAACGCCTTTTTCTGCGCCTTCAAGCGATCGCGCATCTGCGTCAACTGCCCCGCCAACAAGGCAATGGTAGGCAGAATCGTCGCCATGAAGACAAAATACACGCCCTCGACACGCGCCGGATACAACAGGGGATCGGCGATGGATTTATACAGCATCACCGCGCCGATCAGCGCCACCGTATAAATACTAACCAGGCGCGCCAGCCGCGCGCTCAAACTGAAAATACCGAACACCAGCACCAGCGCCAGTAGCATCAACGTGCCGGCGTGCGCGGTACCGGTGATCGCATAGGCAGCGGCGATACAGGATTGCGCGACCAAAATCTGCTGCAGGGTGAGCGCGGGATCGCGGCAACGCAAACTCCAGCCGCTGCGCAGCGCCAGATAAAAGCCAACCACCACCAAT
>DATIED010000585.1:0-5620 GCA_035455965.1 Spongiibacteraceae bacterium | reverse complement strand
ATCTGGGTGGTGCTGGTGGTGACGCTGATATTTGGCGCGGTCGGCTGGGTCGACGATTACCGCAAGGTCATCGAAAAAAATTCGAAGGGATTACCGGCACGCTGGAAGTATTTCTGGCAATCGGTGGGCGGTTTCGGTGCGGCGCTATTTTTATATTGGCACGCGGGTTCCGAAGTCGATACGCAACTCTATATCCCATTCTTTAAAAATATCGTCGTGCCGCTCGGTCCATTTTTTATTCTGCTGGCGTATTTCGTCATCGTCGGCGGCAGCAATGCGGTCAATTTAACCGATGGCCTGGATGGCCTGGCGATCATGCCGACAGTTATGGTGGGCGGCGCGCTTGGCATCATTACCTATCTCACCGGCAACGCGAAGTTTGCGCACTACTTATTGATTCCATACGTGCAAGGCTCCGGCGAGCTGATTGTATTTTGCGGCGCCATCGTCGGTGCCGGCCTCGGCTTTCTGTGGTTCAACACCTATCCGGCGCAAGTATTTATGGGCGATGTCGGCGCGTTGGCGCTCGGTGCCGCGCTCGGCACAGTGGCGGTGATCGCGCGCCACGAAATTGTGTTCTTCATCATGGGCGGCGTGTTCGTGATGGAAACGGTATCGGTGATTTTGCAGGTGGCATCGTTCAAGTTAACTGGCAAGCGAATCTTTCGCATGGCGCCGATACATCACCATTTTGAATTGAAAGGTTGGCCGGAGCCGCGCGTGATCGTGCGTTTCTGGATCATTACCGTGATGCTGGTATTAGTGGGTATCGCGACGTTAAAACTTAGATAACGGAAGCTCGAGCAGGCAATGGCAATAACGACGGCAAATCAACAGCGCGTAATAGTCGGACTCGGTCAGACCGGGCTGTCTTGCGCGCGTTATTTGGCGCGTTGCGGCCTGTCGTTTGTCGTTGTCGATAATCGCGAAAATCCGCCCGGCCTCGATGCGTTTCGCCGCGAATTTGCCGCCGTGCCGTTGCAGTTGGGCGCGTTCGATGCGGAGTTATTTTCTACCGCGCACGAATTGATCGTGAGTCCGGGCGTTGCGTTGACCGAGCCGGCAATTGCGGCGGCGCTGACGCGCGGCGTAAAAGTTTGTGGCGATATCGATCTCTTTGCCCGCGCGGTTGCCGCGATGCCGCGACCGGCACCGATCGTCGCGATCACCGGTTCGAACGGTAAAAGCACCGTGACAACCCTGGTCGGAGAAATGGCGAAGGCGGCCGGCCGCAAGGTCGGTGTCGGCGGCAATCTCGGTATACCGGCGCTGGATTTGCTGGACGAGCAATGCGATCTGTACGTGCTGGAGTTATCGAGCTTTCAACTTGAGCGCACCGAAGCGTTGCGCGCGGAAGTGGCGACAGTATTAAACGTCAGCCCCGACCATATGGACCGCTATCCGACACTGCTCGCCTACCATCAGGCCAAGCAGCGTATTTTTCGCGATTGCAAACAAGTATTGGTGAATCGCGACGATCCGCTCAGCAATGTGATCGCGGAGGCGTCCGTACCGCAATGGAGTTTCGGGCTCGACGAGCCCGATCATAACGGCTTTGGCGTAAGAACTCGCGATGGAGAATCTTATCTGGCGTTCGAGCGCGAATTATTATTGCCGTTGTCGGCCCTGCGCATCGTCGGTCAACACAATATTGCCAATGCGTTGGCTGCGCTGGCGCTTGGTCGCGCAGTCGATCTACCGATGGCGTCGATGCTCGACGCACTGCGGAGTTTCACCGGTTTGCCGCATCGCTGCCAGTTGATCGCCGAACATAATGGCGTAACTTTTTACGACGATTCCAAGGGCACCAATGTCGGCGCCACCGTAGCGGCGATCGAAGGCCTGTGCAAAGGCGCGGCTGGCCAAGTGGTGTTGATCGCCGGCGGCGTCGGCAAGGGCGCGGAGTTCGACGCCTTAGCGCCGGTGTTAGAAGCGTACGGCCGTGCCGCGGTATTGATCGGTGAAGCGGCGCCAGCGCTGCAGCAACTCTTGAGCGGTTTGTTGCCGCTTGCGCGCGCCGACGATATGGCGAGCGCTGTGCAGCAGTCGGCCGGGTTCGCGCAGCGCGGCGATAAAGTATTGCTGTCGCCGGCCTGCGCCAGTTTCGATATGTTCGACAATTACGTGCACCGCGGCGAAGTATTTACTGCTGCGGTACATCAACACGTGAGGTCGCAAGCATGTTGATTACGATCGCGGGTGAACAGCGTCTGATCTGGCCGCTCGAGCGCGATGCGACGTGGCTGCTCGGCAGCGTCGTGGCGTTGGCGCTGGTCGGCCTGATTGCGATGGGCTCGGCGTCGGTCGAAACCGCGGTGCAAACCTACGGCGGTCCTTTCGCGTTCGTGCAACGTTATATGTTTCACCTGAGCCTGGGTTTACTGGCGGGCTTTGCTGCGTATCGCGTACCGATGGGCAGTTGGCAGCGCAGCGGCTGGATGTGGCTCTGCATCGGTTTGGGTCTGTTGGCGCTGGTGCTGATTCCCGGCATCGGCCGCGTCGTCAATGGTGCGCGGCGTTGGTTGGCGCTCGGACCGCTGACTCTGCAAGTCTCGGAGCTGGTTAAATTATTCGTGATTATTTATTTGGCGGGTTACCTGATACGGCGCCACGAAGAGGTGCGTAATCGCTGGAGCGGTTTTATTAAACCGATGGCGGTGGTATTCATGGTGACGCTGTTGCTGATGTTGGAACCGGATTTCGGCGCCACCGTGGTCACCGCAGGCACGGCGTTTGGATTGGTGTTTCTCGCCGGTGTAAAACTGAGCCAGTTCTTATTGGTGATATTGAGTTGCGCGTCGGCGTTTGCGTTGTTGATTTTTACCTCGCCGTATCGCAAGGCCCGCCTGGTGGGGTTTACCGATCCCTGGGCCGACCAATTCAACTCCGGCTATCAATTGACGCAATCGTTAATCGCTTTCGGGCGCGGCGAATGGTTCGGCGTCGGGCTCGGCAATAGCGTGCAGAAGTTATCGTATCTGCCCGAGGCACACACCGATTTCGTATTTGCGATTTGGGCCGAAGAATTCGGCTTGTTCGGTGCACTGGTTGTGCTGGTGCTGTTTACGATTTTGATCGGCAGCATTTTCCGCATCGGTCGACGGGCAGAAGCGGCCGGGAATTTTTTCAGCGCTTTCGTCGCCTATGGCATCGCGTTGCTATTGAGCATGCAGGTTTTTATCAACATTGGCGTAAACACAGGCCTGTTGCCGACCAAAGGTTTAACGCTGCCGTTTTTAAGTTATGGCGGCAGCAGTTTAATTGTTTGTCTGATATCGGTGGCGCTGATATTGCGGATCGACGGCGAGCTGACGGGGAGGTGCAAGTCGCATGGCTAAGCCCTCCGTATTGATTATGGCCGGCGGCACCGGCGGTCACGTGTTTCCCGCCCTGGCGGTTGCCGATGAGTTGATTCGTCAGGGCTTCAGCGTGCATTGGCTGGGAACCGTGCGCGGTATCGAAGCCGATTTAGTGCCGAAAGCAGGCATTCCATTGCATTTTATTGCGATCGGCGGCGTGCGTGGCAAAGGCCTGCGCACGCAATTGCTGGCGCCGCTGCAATTGCTGTTGGCGCTGCGCCAGTCCTTGCAATTGATTCGACAATTGAACCCGGTCTGCGTGCTGGGCTTCGGTGGTTTCGCTGCGGGTCCCGGTGGCCTCGCGGCTTGGTTGTTGCGCAAACCACTGGTTATTCACGAGCAAAACGCCATACCGGGCACCACCAATCGCGTGCTCGCGCTATTGGCGAAGCGAGTCTTGCTCGGTTATCCCAATGCCTTGCACAGCGCGCGTGCATTATTTGTCGGCAATCCCGTGCGCCGCGCGATCGCGCAATTGCCGCCGCCGGAGCAGCGCTGGGCCGAGCGTAGCGGTGCGCTGCGCTTGTTGGTGTTGGGCGGTAGCCTGGGCGCGAAACCGATCAACGACATATTGCCAGACGCAATCGCCGCGCTGCCGATCGCGCTGCGCCCGGCGGTGTGGCATCAAACCGGGCGCGGTCAGGCCGATGAGGTCAATCGGCAGTATCGCGAGCGCGAACTTACCGCACGCGTCGAACCTTTTATCACCGATATGGCCGCGGCATATGCATGGGCTGATCTGGTGGTATGCCGTGCCGGCGCATTGACCGTCGCCGAGTTGGCGGCCGCCGGCGTCGGTTCGATATTGGTGCCGCTGCCGCACGCCATCGACGACCATCAAACACACAATGCACTGTGGTTGACCGATCGGCGTGCCGGCGTGTCGATACCGCAGCAGCAATTCGATAGCGCAGCGCTCGCCAAATTGCTCGGCGAATTGGCGGTGCAGCCGCAGGAATTGTTGGCGTGGGCGCGCGCCGCGCGCACGTTGGCCACGCCCGATGCGGCGGCACAAGCGGCACAGGCGTGTTATGCATTGATCGGTACTCACAAGGGGATAGCTTATGTCTGAGCGTCGCCGCTTCGTCGTGCCGGAAATGCGCCGCGTCAAGCGCATTCATTTCGTGGGAATCGGCGGTGCCGGGATGTGCGGTATCGCCGAAGTATTGTTGAATCTGAGTTATGAAGTTACCGGCTCGGATATGCGTGCGAGCGGCGCTACGCAGCGTCTGGAAAATTTAGGCGCTACGGTGTTTGTCGGTCACGCCGCGGAAAATATTCGCGGCGCCGATGTCGTGGTTGCATCGAGTGCGGTGAAAGAATCCAACCCGGAAATCAGCGCGGCGCGTGCCGCGCGCGTACCGATCGTGCGCCGTGCGGAGATGCTCGCCGAGTTGATGCGCTATCGCCACGGTATCGCCATTGCCGGCACGCACGGCAAAACCACCACTACCACCATGATCGCGACAGTGTTTGCCGAAGCCGAATTGGATCCCACCTTCGTGATCGGCGGTTTGGTGAATAGCGCCGGCGCTAACGCGCGCTTGGGCGAGAGTCGCTATCTGATCGCCGAAGCCGATGAAAGCGATGCGTCATTTTTGCATCTGCAACCATTGGTGGCAGTGGTCACCAATATCGAAGCCGATCACATGGAGACGTACGGCGGTGATTTTTCGCAGTTGAAAAAAACCTTCATCGAGTTTTTGCACAACCTGCCGTTCTACGGTATTGCGGTGGTGTGTATCGACGATCCGGTGATCCGCGAAATTATTCCGCAGGTGAGTCGCACGGTGCTCACTTATGGTTTCAGCGAAGACGCCGATTTCCGCATCAGCGATTGGCAGAAAGACGGTATGAATTCGCGCTTTACGATTGCGCGCCCGCAAGCGTTGGCGCCGCTGGCTGTCGAATTACATCTGCCGGGCAAACACAATGTGTTGAACGCGGCGGCGGCGATCGCAGTGGCCAGCGACGACGGCATCGACGATCAAACCATCGTCGCCGGCCTCGCGCGTTTTCAAGGCGTCGGGCGCCGCTTCCAAGTCTATGGCGATGTGCCGGTAGCGGGCGGCAGCGCGCTATTGGTGGACGACTATGGCCACCATCCGACCGAGGTCGCGGCGACTATCAGCGGTGTGCGGCAGGCGTGGCCGGAGCGGCGTCTGGTGATGGTCTACCAGCCCCATCGCTATACGCGCACGCGCGATCTCTACGAGGATTTTGCCGGCGTATTGTCGAGCGTCGATGCGTTGTTGATGTTG
>DATIED010000584.1:0-4829 GCA_035455965.1 Spongiibacteraceae bacterium | reverse complement strand
GCCAATACGGAAATTTTTAACAGCAATAACTTGTCGCTGGCATTAAGCGCCGGCGGCGAATTAACGCAGGCCTACGACGCTGTCTGGAACATGTTCTGGCAACAGGATTATATTCCGGCCGCATTATTGGAGTTATGCCGATTGCGACTGGCACAACTGCATCGCGCGACAGCCGAGCTTGGCGTCAGGCAAATACCGGCCAGTGCAGCCGACGAGGCCAGGATTCAAAGCCTGCTGACCGGCAACTGGGAGAAAAATAAAAATTTCAGCGCTGGCGAATTAGCCGCGCTGGAATTCACCGAAATTTACGGACAGGATCCGAACGCGCTCAGCGATGAGAACGCCGATGCAATTAAACGCTACTTCGGCGAAACCGGGCTCGTTTGTCTGATCGAAGCGCTCGGCTTTATCGACGGACGCATTCGCCTGGGCCTGGTATTTTCCGGCATCGCGGCGGCCAGTCGCTAACCAAATATCAACCCCATTTACAAACTTAAATAATTTTTCAGCGAGGATTTTCCCATGAGCGGTCAATTGCGCGCAGGAGTACCGGCCACTCGCAGCGGCCATTTGGTTCGCGACAGCAGCCTCGGACTGGTGCCGGCGACGCTGGATAAAATTTTGCCGCTGCACGGCGGCGTCTGGCACAACAACAGTCTGAAGCCGGCTCTGATCGAAGTGCTGCGGCTGCGCAATGCGCGCACGGTGAATTGTGCGATCTGTAAAAGCGTTCGCTACGATATCGCCAAACAGGACGGTCTGACCGAAGCAAAGGCAGAGCAGATCGACAACAACTTTCGCGCCAGCAATCTGGAGCCGGCCGAAAAAGCATTAATCGCATTTGCCGATGTTTATCTGCTCGATCCACAGTCGGTCGATCCGAAATTGATCGCCGAACTGCGCCAATACTTTTCCGAGCAGCAAATCTGCCATATGGCGATCGCACTGACCACCTTCCATGCGATGTCGCGTTGCGCGGTCAGCCTCGGCGGCATGCCTGAAAGCCTGCCAATCATGGAAATCCCCTTACCTGCGGCGTAATTCAACTGTTCGAACATCGCAACTTCTTTGCATTTTTTCAGCAATTCTTTTTTGCCGCTCAATATTCATCGTCGGCATCGTTTCTTGCCAGAGCTGATGGGATCAACTGCAGGAGATTCACCATGGCAGATATCGAAAGCGGTTATGTCCTCGTCAAGGTCGACGATCAAACTGAAATGGCGTTGTTTTTCGCGCGCCCCGGCAGAGGCACACAAGCGCCGGCTCTGATCGTGCTGCAAGAAGCATTCGGGGTCAACGATCACATTCGCGAGGTAACCGAACGCTGCGCGCGAGCCGGTTATCTCGCGGTGGCACCGGAATTATTTCATCGCACCGCCGAGCGCGGCTTCGCAGGCTCCTACGACAACTTCAGTTCCGTCATGCAACATTTTCAAGCTGTAACAGAGGAAAGTCTCGCAGCCGATTTGCGCGCCACGTTGAGCTGGCTACAGCGCGATTCACAATGCGATGCAGCGCGCATCGGCGCAATCGGCTTCTGCATGGGCGGTCGCGCGGCATTTTTTGCCAACGCCATACTGCCGCTACGCGCGGCCGCTGCATTCTACGGCGGCGGCATCGCGCCGACCTATCTGCCACACGCTGCGCACCAGCACGGCCCGTTGTTATTGATCTGGGGCGGCCTCGATCAACATATCGATTTGCAACAGCGACACGCAGTCGCCGATGCTTTGCGCGCCGCGGATAAAAATTTCGTCGAAGTCGAATACTCCGATGCCGATCACGGCTTCTTTTGCGATGCGCGGCCGAGTTACAATGCATTCGCAGCCAGCGAGTCGTGGGCGCTAACTCTGGCGTTTTTCAGTAATCGCATGGCGTAATTTATTTTTATCAGCAATGCTGCGCAGGAAATAGTATGAAACTTACCGGCACCGATACCCAAAGTCTGGCCGCGCGCGTCGATCGCCTGGAATCGATCGAAGAAATCCGCATGCTGCCGGCGAAATACGCGTTATCGCTCGATATGCGCGACCTCGATGCCCATGTGAACTTATTTGCTCCCGACATCCGCATCAGCAAAGAAAAAAGCGGACGCCAGCACATGAAAGCGTGGTGCGACGATACCTTTCGCAAACAATTTACCGGCACCTCGCACCATATCGGCGGCCATATCATCGAATTCAAAGATGCGGATCATGCACTCGGTGTGGTGTACTCGAAAAACGAACACGAGACCGGCCCCGAGTGGGTCATCATGCAGATGCTGTATTGGGACGAATACGAGCGCATCGACGGCACCTGGTATTTCCGCCGTCGCCTCCCCTGTTACTGGTACGCCACCGATTTAAATAAGCCGCCGATCGGCGAGCATAAAATGCGCTGGCCAGGTTACGAACCCTACGACGGTTCATGGCAGGATTTGTGGCCATCGTGGAATGAGTTTTGGAGTAGCCCACCGCAGGCCGACCTACCGGAGGTGGCAGCGCCTGCGCCGCTAGATAAGTTTTTGGAAACGATGCGCCGCGGCGCGCCGAATCCGAAGATTAGAGTCAGATAACTACAGTTGCTGGTTGTTAGTGATTGGTTGTTGGTTACAGCCTTCACTAACAACTAAGAACCAACAACGAACAATTAGTACGTCGCGTCCGCTGTAGTCGGCAGATGCGCACGCAGGCCGCCATCCGCTTCGATGGTTTGACCAGTGATATAGCCCGCCTCATCCGACGCTAAAAACGCCACCAGATAACCGATATCTTCGGGCTTGCCGAGACGCGGTAGCAAGGTATGCTTTTTAAACGAGTTCAACATCGGCTCCGGCATAAACTGCTCTACCGCCGGCGTCATCACCACGCTCGGCGCCACCGCGTTGCAGCGAATATTTTGCGCGCCATACTGGGTCGCCACGTATTTACTCAACGACATCACACCGGTTTTCGCCACGCCGTACGCCGTATTGGCGAGATCGCCGGCGGCACCCGACATCGAGGCGGTATTGATAATCGAACCGCCGCCGCTTTTGATCATGAGTGGAATCGCAAACTTACAACCCATCAATACGCTTTTTAAACACAACGCGAAAACTTTATCCCAGCAATCGAGATCGAGATCGACCACTGCCAGATCTTTGGTGACATCGGTACCGCCGACATTGTTATGGAGAATATGTAGCGCACCGTATTGAGCATGTGCGAACTCCACCATAGCCTGCACCGATTCGGCATTGGTCGCGTCCAATACGGTCGCCACCGCCTCGCCGCCCGCCGCTTTAATCGCCGCCGCGACCGTTTGCGCGCCCGCTAAATTAAAATCGGCAACGACCACTTTCGCACCTTCGGCGGCCAAAATTTTTGCCGTAGCCTGACCGATACCCGATGCTCCGCCAGTAACTATGGCGACTTTATTTTGTAATCTGCCCATGATTTTCTCGCTGGTGAGATACACGATGTGTACATTGTTTTGTTGACCGGTTTTACATCACTGACCACAAACGCTGAGCTTGAAGAATTGCTGTAACGTTTGCAGCGATCGCAGGCGGCACTGATGCCGGCTGCGAGCTGCAGTAACGCACCAGCCGCCCCCCACCTGTCATGGCAAGGCAGGATAATCGATATAACCCTGCGGCCCCGGCGTATACAGCGTATTGCGATCGAGCGGCGCCAGCGGCGCGCCCTCGCGGAAACGCCGCACCAAGTCCGGATTACTCACATAATAACGACCGAACGATGCCGCAGCGGCAATGCCCGCATCGATGTATTCCTGCGCTTTTTCGAAACTCAAACTTTCATTGATAATCATTGCGCCGCGATAATTTTCGCGCACCAAGGCCAAGCTATCCAAGCCCGGCAGCGGCACGTAAATCAAATGTAAGTACGCGAGTTGCAGTGGCGTCGCCGCCTGCAGCAAGGCACTGAACGTAGCGCGCGGATCTTCATCGTATAAATCGTTAAACGGATTGCCCGGGCAAATACGGAAGCCAACGCGCCCGGCGCCCGCCGTCGCGCTGATCGCCTGCAAGGTTTCGATGACGAAACGAATCCGATTCTGCACCGAACCGCCATATTGGTCGGTGCGCTGGTTGGTGCCTGTCGATAAAAATTGCGCCGGTAAATACCCGCTGGTGCAATGCAGCTCGACGCCGTCGAAGCCCGCCTCGAGGGCGTTGCTGGTGGCCTGCCGATACTCTTCGATGACCGTGGCGACTTCAGCCGTGCTTAAAGCCCGCGGCGTATCGTGATCGACCATGCCAGCGGCATCGGAATACAACTGCCCCTTGGCTTTAATTGCCGATGGCGCCACAGTCTCGGCATCCGCCTCTTTGTTGAAATGACTGCTGATGCGACCGCAGTGCATCAATTGCAATACTATCTTACCGCCCTCGGCATGCACGGCCTTCGTTACCGCGCGCCAGGCTTGGACCTGAGCGGGCGAATGAATGCCCGGCGTACGGCAATAACCCTTGCCGTTTTTACTGGGCTGCACCCCCTCCGTGACGATAAGACCGGCATTGGCGCGCTGCCGGTAGTACTCCACGTGCAACTCGGTGGGCAAATCATCGGCGCTGGCGCGGCTGCGCGTCATCGGCGCCATCACGATGCGATTGCGCAACTGCAAAGCGCCCAATTGGACCGGATCGAATAATGTCGTCATTTTGTGCCCAAAAATTGTTGTCCGAAAATTGTTCCCGAAAATGGGAGTTTGGTAAATCTGCAGGAATAATTCAAAATAACTCTTCGACTACGAGGAATTCCTCGGGATAAATGACAGTCGCAACGCTGCGCGAAGAGTACCAATTGCCCGCCGATAACTGCCTCGTCTAACCAGATGAGCCA
>DATIED010000583.1:0-8017 GCA_035455965.1 Spongiibacteraceae bacterium | reverse complement strand
ATGACAACGTGGCAGCCATCGGCACGATGATGGGGCGCGATTTACCGCCGACCGGCAATGCCATCGCACTGACGCGGGCTGCCGTGCAACCGGTACAGTGGCCGCCAGGCTATCGTCCGGTATTCGTCAATTCAGGCACCGCGGCGCTGGCGTTGGCGCTCTTGCTCGCGCGCCTGCAACATCCTGAAATCGTCGCGCCGGAAGCCGTTCTACCGGGTTACGCCTGTCCTGATTTAGTCGCGGCGGCCGAATTTGCGGGACTGCGCGCGGTGCTGGCCGATATCGGCGAAAGCGATCCGGGTTACGATTTAGAGTCGCTGCAGCGCGTATTGAATGCGAATACGGTCGCGGTGGTGGCGGTCAATTTTCTCGGCATTGGCGAGCGGCTGCGCGAATTGCGCCAGTTGTTGCAGGACTGGCCGCAGGCAGCATTGGTCGAGGATAACGCACAATGGTTTCCCGAGCCTTTGCCGACTGCCGAGTTGTTGGGCGACAGCGTCTGTTTGAGTTTTGGGCGCGGCAAACCGGTGAGCCTGCTCGGCGGCGGCGCGCTGTTGCTGCGCGAAACTTATTTCGATGCGGCGTCGACGGAAGGGTTGATTGAGCCGGTCGCGCAGCACTTCTCGGCTTGGAAAGCGCGTCTTTATAATTACCTGTTACGACCCTCGCTGTATGGCATCATCAGCCGCAATCCATTGTTGCATTTGGGGCAGACAGTTTTTAAACCCTTGTCCGCTGTGTCGGCGATGGATGAGCAGCGGCAAGTTTTATTAGCTACCAATATCGAGAGTTATCTGGCGCGCGCGACCGACGCCGCAGAGCGGATACACGCTGCGGTCCCGCCGTCGAAAGATTTGCCGGCCTGGTTGGCCGCACGCAGCGCGCGATTGTTGCGTTATCCGTTGTTGTGTGCGGATTTACGCGAGCGCGATGTATTGCTGCAGCAGTTGCGCCGCGCGGGCTTAGGCGCGACGGCGTTGTATCAGCGAATCCTGCCGGCGGTGACGGGTGTCGATGATCGGGTAGAGGTGCGCGTGCCGCTCGATGGTGCGCGCGCATTTGCCGATCGATTATTGACACTGCCCGTGCATGCAGGTGTCTCGATGCAGGATGTGCGGCGGATGGCTGCGATTATACGCATGCAATAATGCGCGCATTGTGCGGCCGCTGGCGTTAAAGAATATCGCTGTTATCGTAGTCGCTCATCACAACCCGCCCCGGACTGCCCATAAATAGCGCGCCGCTCGGAATGTCGCGCTTTACTACTGCCCCAGCGCCGACCGTGCTGCGATCGCCGATCTGATAAGTACCGATAATTTTTGCATGCCCACCGATCCACACGCGCTCGCCGATTGTTGGGCCGGTGGTTGGATCCTCGGCATCGTCCGGCTCGATATGCACCGATTGAGCAATCGAGCAATGGGTGCCGAGCTTGCAGTGGCGCACGACGATATTGCCGAAATGACCAATATATAAGCCGGCGCCTATATCCGCGGATAGATCCAGGCGGATATCGAGAGCCAGGCGCACATAACCGCTGATCAATCGATAGAGCAGCCAGCCAAATGGTTGTAGCAGGGGCAGGCGTCGCTGCGTCTGGAGCAGCAACAAATGACGCCCGAGTCGATAACCCAGCAATGCCTTTAAGCCGGGCGATGCCACAATGAGTTTCAGTAATTGCAGCATTGGCAGCGTTTCGGTGCGATGCACGCGGCGACAGTCGGCTAAAAAGGCCGCCCTCATGATTTTTGCGACTCCACTTCGGGGAGCACGTCGACAATATTCAGCGACGCGCGCAGCGCGGCGTTATCGAATTCTTCGCGGACGACGCGGCCCGGATTGCCGCGCACGACAGAGCGCGGCGGCACGCTATAGGTTAAGTATGTGCCGGGCAGTAAAGTCGAGCCGTCGCCGATCTCGAGTCCGCCGGCAATGATACAGTTAGGTCCGATCCAGACATCGCTGCCGACATGCGGGCGGCCGACTTTACCTTTGGCGACCGCGTAGCCGAAGGTGACGTGGTCGTGAATCATCGAGCCGGCACCGATACTCAACGCTCCGCAGGTCAAATAGCCTTTATCGGGGAGATAGGCCGATCCCTTGATGTAGCAGTCCCCGAGCAATTCGGATTTGCCCACCACGGTATTTAAATAATGCACGGGAATTTCCGTCAGGCGCGCCAGCCACCAAACGATGCTGCGCAGGTTGCGCCGATTGCTGCTGAAATAAATGATGCGGTGAAAGGTGAGTATCCATAAGCCCGGCGAGCGCAGCGCGGTCGCCGTCAGCGCCCATAGAGTGGCGGGTTGTTGCGGATGTTTTAAGCGATGATAAAAGCGCGCGTCCGCGCTGAATTGCGAGAGAAAGTGCAGCATAACTATGATTTGCCCACTTATGGTTTGCTCACTGTCGCCAGATGGCTGATTAATGCAGCGCCGAGCAGGCGCTCACCTGCGTCATTCAGATGGCCGTCGTCGCTCGCGATGCCCGGATTTAAACTTTCGATGCGCGCGCCGTGGTATTCGGCACCGCTTGCGCCCCGATTGGATTCGAGCGCGGCGATATCGAACAGGCGTTTGCTGGCGCCGTATCGAGTGCGCAGAATTTCATTAAAAACATGGCGCCGCGCATTGCTCGCGTAGCCGCCGAGCTCCTTGCCGAATAATTTTTTTAGCCAGGCGCGCGGGCCGCTTTGCAGCGTTGTCAGGGGACTGGTCATCGGTATGAAAATGGTATTTGGATGCGTGCGCATTAATTCATCGAGCGTCGCAATATAGTTGTGCGCGAGCTGGTTGGGATCGATGTCGGCCGTGAAATCGATAAAGCAGAATTTCAGTAAGGCGATATCGATTGGCGCCGCGGCCTCTTGATTCAAGACATTGCTGAAGTCCGCCAGCTTGCCATTGGGATCCTCGTTGCGACCGACTTTAAAATGCTGAATGCCCGGACCGGGCAGGGCCGCACGCGACTCGGAAATCTGCAGCGGAATATGTTGTTCGCGCGCCAGATTTTGTACGCCGGTCAAAATATTGCCGCCCACCGACTGGTGTCCGAACAGGATATGCAACGCGGTTACGCGCTGCCACTGCTCAGCAGTCGGCGTATGTTCAGCGGTGGGCATATTCGACGCAGCTGGAACAGGCTGCTCGACCGCAGTATCGCGATTGCCGCAACCGATCGATAGCGAGCCGGCGAACACCACAAGCAGCGCCGTTATTTTTAATACTGAGCTCAAACCAAACCTCGATCATGGGATAGCTGCGGGACCATATCTGCTGCCGCTCCGCTGCGCGGTGCCGCTAATCCGCTGTGCGTTGCCACGGCGACTGCGGCGCGGACGTCTGCGGGCCGTGCATAGACTCTACCAGTAGTGCCGGCCAGTGCAAAGGTGCCGTAGTGCGGCGCTTGCTGTCGATGTCCTTGTAGATAAATGCAGCTTGCTCCGCGCTGATACCCAGCACATCGGCCAGTTCCGCAGCGGATTTATTGTGGTTGCAATGCCACAGGGCAACATCCATCTCTTTGTAAGGCAGCGCGAAATAAAATTCATCCTGGCCTTGCGCCAAGCTGTAGGTGTCGGTACTCGGGGTTGAGTCGCAGATTTCGGCGGGTAACTCCAGGTGTCGTGCAAGGCTGTAAATCTGGCTTTTATACAAATGCGCAATCGGTTTGATATCGGCCGAGCCGTCGCCATTTTTTACGAAGAAGCCCTGATCGTACTCGACGCGATTGGGGGTGCCCACCACTGCGTAATTTAAGCGGTCGGCGTGAAAAAATTCCAAGGTTTTACGAATGCGTTGCTTGAAGTTGGTGGCGGCGACGATCTGTAAATATTCCTTGAGTCCCAAACGCTGTTCGTACTGTTGGCCCTGCGGATCGGCGACCACTAATTTAAAAAAATTGATACTGCCTTGATTGCCGCCGCTAATGATGATTTTATTTTTCCAGTCACTGCGATAATCGGCGAACACGCTTTGAACCGCCTGGTCGCGCCATCGATAACAACCGATAGCCTCCAGGGTCGGCGCGATATCCTCGACGATAAACTCGATGCCTAAATGCTGGGCGATTTGCTTGCCTTTGACGACGCTGGATGACGAAGAGTCGCGCTCCGGCATCAATAAACCGAATACTTTATCGGCGCCAACCGCACGCACCGCTAAGGCTGCGCATACCGAGCTATCGATCCCGCCGGAAATGGCGACGATTAAGCCGCGGCGTCGCAGTTGTTCGCGCAATAAAGCGCGCGTGTGCTCGGCAATTTTAGCGATCTCCGCATCCTTATCGAAGGCGAGCAGTCTGGTGAGCAAAGCATCGATATTTTCGGCCATTTTCTTCCCTCTGTTCAATTCCGTCTTGCCGGGCTGCAGTGCGGTGCGGCTCTAGCCCTTGTAGGTCGGACTTCAGTCCGACGTGTCGGGTTGAACCCCGACCTACATTATTATCTACGTACCCAAGTATCTGTATACATAAGTATCTGCGTACGCAGCGCTTTACTGCGCGGATTTAAATTGCGCATAGTTTTCGATAAACAAATGATGCCAGACCTGGGTTGCGAGAATGCCGACAAAGGCTTGGTTGTCGCGATAGCCGATCGAACCGCCGCGCAAGGCTTTCTTGACCAGCATCTCGACGCGCTTGGCATCGTAATACCCGTAATCGCGTATCTTCTGCGGCGACAGTAGTTCGGCGACGAAATCCAGCGGCTGTCGGCTGTCGGCATCGATAAAGGCCGGAATGTCCGGTGCGCGGTACGGCTGCTTGTGGCGATCGACAATTGCCGCCGGCAGATATTGCCGCATCGCTTTCTTCAGCAAGTATTTTTCGTTCAGCACTTTCATTTTTACGCGCGGCGGTAACCGGTTGGCAAACTCGATCACTCGATGGTCGAGAAATGGAAATCTGCCTTCCACCGAGTTGCTCATCAACATGCGATCGCCCTGTGAGCACAGCAAGTACTCACCCATCAGCGATTTTGCTTCCAGATATTGGCCGCGATTAAACGGATGCCAGGCCTGCATCGGCGGCAGGCTGTCGGTCATGGTTTCGACGGCTTGCCGATGCAGTTGGCGCTGCAGATCGTCGGCGAAAAAAACCTTGGCCTTGGCGGTGGTATCCCAGCGCGTCAAATGCGAAAAGCATGCTGCGTTCGGCGCATCGAGCCCTATGCCGTAAAAATTCTGCAGATAGGTTTGCGCGCGTCCGGCGGTGACATCGAGATAGGGATATAAACGCTTCAATAATAGTGGGCGCCATTGCGATTGCGGCTGGCGCGCCCAGAATTGGCGAATTTTACTCTCTTTAAACAAGTCGTAACCGCCGAGCACTTCGTCGGCGCCTTCGCCGGTCAATACGACTTTATAACCCTGCTTGCGCACCAGGCCCGATAATAACTGCATCGGCACCGGTGCGGTGCGCAGCACTGCGGTTTCGGCATGGCGAATCATTGCGATGAAGTTATTGCCGACATCATTGTTCGAACATTGCATGTGACTGTGGTCGGTTTGCAGGTGATCGATCATCAGCCGTTGATACGACGACTCATCAAAAGTCTGCTCGGCAAAGCCGATCGAAAAAGTGCGCAACGGTGTGGCGCTGTGATGGCGAATTAAACTCGTCAACACCGATGAGTCGAGTCCACCGGACAGATAGGCACCCACCGGCACATCGGCGCGCAGGCGAATCTGCGTGGCATCGACCAGTAAATCATGCAACTGGCCGGCGAGTTGTTCGTCGCTGCCCGTTAAATACTCGGCGGGTGTCGTCGGAAACTCCCAGCGCCAATAGGTGCGGATTGTTTGGCCGTCGCGATCGGCGATCAATAAGGTGCCGGGAGCCAGCGAGTGAATATCTGCAAATAACGTGTGCGGGCTGACCGGCGCCCAAAACGTCATGATTTGATCGAGCGCGCTCGTGTTTAAGCGCGGTGCCGCATCGAGCTGCGGCAGCAGCGCTTTAACTTCGGAGGCAAATAACAGGCGCTCGCCCTGGCGCGTGAAAAATAGCGGCGCGATACCGACCCGGTCGCGAATCAATAGCAGGCGCTGGCGCTTATCGTCCCATAAGGCAATCGCAAACTGGCCGTTCAGATGGACGACAAACTCGTCGCCATACTGCTCGTAGAGATGAACGATAACTTCGGTGTCGCTATGCGTATAAAACCGATGACCCTGCTGTTCGAGGGCCGCGCGCAATTCGATATAATTAAAAATCTCGCCGTTGAAGATGACCGAGATGGAGCGGTCCTCGTTGTGAATCGGCTGGTCGCCGCCTTTGATATCGATAATACTAAGGCGTGCATGGGCGAGGCCGATGTGCGGTTTTAATAGAAAGCCAAAACCATCGGGACCGCGATGCCGCAGCTGTTCGATCATTGCGCTCAATTGCTCGCGGCGCGGTGTCCACTCGCCCGCGCGCCAATCTAAAATTCCAGCGATTCCACACATATTACAGGCTCGTTCCGGCTCGCCGAGATCGTTGTGTCAACGTATCGTATCAACGCATTTTCTTGACTTGATGTAAATGCTCTGCAATTTCTTTGGAAGCGGGCAACAATGTCGCCGCCTGCTCCAGCAGGCTGGTACCTTTTTCGATTTGATGATTGTTTATCAACAGCCAGCCAAACGTATCCAACACGATCGGGTTTTGCGGCGCCAGCCGGTAGGCTTGTTCCGCTGTTGCAAGCGCACGGTTATCGCCGTTCTCCTGATACAGCAACGCCAGATTATTCAGGCTCGCCGGATTTTTAGCATTGCGGGCGACGGCATTTTCATAAGCGCGGATCGCCGCGGCCTGGTCGCCTTTCTTTTGCCAGCTCAGTGCTTCGACGATATAGGATTGATCGCTATCCGGATTGGTCGTACGCCACTCCTTTAAAAACTGCTCGGCAGCTTCGACATTATTGGCGGCGATAGCCTGATACAGCTTCGCGGCGGTAGCGTCGCTTTTAGTTGTCTGCCAGAGTTGACGATAATCCGCCAACGCTTTATCGCCCTGTTTATTAGCGGCGGCAAGGTCTGCGTTCAGGTTGGCGACGGTGGTTGAATTGGGTTGCAGGGCGGCGAGTTGTGCGATGATTTTTTCCGCCTCGGCCAATTGCTGCTGCTGAATTTCCAGCGTCGCCAGCATCGCCAGCAGATGCGTGTTGCGTGGATTGACGTTTAAGCCATCGACGATCGCCAAGCGTGCAGCACTGAAATCGCCGATCGTCAGAGCCAGCGTTGCGGCGGTATTGGCGTAGAGCTGCTTGACGTAATAAGGGTAGGGCTCTTCGGCGCTGAGCACGATAGCTGCGAGTAAACGCTGGGCATCGGCGAGCCGCTGATTATTCAAATAGTATTCCGCCACTACGGCCTGCGCGGTATTGGATTTGGTTTCGCTGAAGACCAGTGTTTCGATATGTTCCAGCGTGTCGACACGGCCGCTCAACATTTCTTGCGATGTTACCAGGCCTTTCAAGGCCGCGGCATTATCGGCATCTTTGGCGAGCAGCTTTTTGTAAATTTCTTGCGCGGCCTTCGGTTGCTGGCGAATAAGATTCAATTGCGCCAAATCCATTTGTGCCGCAGGGTAGTCGGCGCGCAAGCTGAGTGCTTTTTGCAGCGCGCCGGCGCTGACATCGTAGCGTTTAGCGAATAGCGCTACGTGGCCATAGAGGAACGCATATTCGGCGCTGGTGGGCGCTGCAGTGGCAAAACCCTGGGCGCTGCCCAGCGCTTGTTCGACTTTTCCGGCGTTCAACAAAGCCGCGATCAGCAGCCGTCGCAGGCCCGGCTCCTGCGGCGATTTGACGAGGCCCTGCTGCAATAAATCGATGGCGGCAGCCGGCTCTTTCGATAATAAATAATGACGTGCCAGTAGCGTACGAATTGCATTGTTGTCGGGTTGTTCGGTCTGCGCGGCGGCGATCAATTTGCGGCCGCCGGTAACATCCCCAGTCTGCAATAAAGCGATGCCGACCAGCGCTTTTAGTTGCGGATTTTTAATGTGTGTGCGTTCTTCCGGGCCGATCAGGGCC
>DATIED010000582.1:0-2226 GCA_035455965.1 Spongiibacteraceae bacterium | reverse complement strand
TACGATGGTGGCCTTGATGCCCAGTTTCGCGGCTGCCAGCGCCAGGCCCTGCGCGTGATTGCCGGCCGAGGCGCAGATCACGCCACGCGCCATTTGCTCCGGCGTCAATTGCGCGACCTTGTTGTAGGCGCCACGCAATTTAAACGAAAACACCGGCTGCAAATCTTCGCGTTTGAGCAGAATACGATTATCGAAGCGCTTCGATAATTGCCGCGCCTCGTCGATAGGCGTGGTTCGGGCGACATCGTAAACGCGCGCGCAAAGAATTTTTTTCACGTAGTCGTGCAGCATGGCGGTCTCAAAACGGCAGGCGATTCAATCGATCAGTTTAACGGAGTTCGCGGTGCGATCCTATATAATCGCCGCCATGTCCCCTCTGGAGTTTAGCGATCATGAGTCAAGATGCCCTGAAGCAAGCCGTCGCCCGCGCTGCGCTGGACTATGTCAAAGAGCGTTTACACGCCGACAGCGTGATCGGCATCGGCACCGGTTCCACCGCTAACTTCTTTATCGACTATCTGGCCGAGCTGCGCGATCGATTCGCCGGCGCGGTGGCCAGCTCGGAGGCTTCGGCGCAGCGCTTAAAACAACACGGTATCGAAGTGCTCGATCTCAATAGCACCGGCAGCTTCGATATTTATGTGGACGGCGCCGACGAGGCCAACGCCAACCTGGAGCTGATCAAGGGCGGCGGCGCGGCATTGACCCGCGAAAAAATAGTCGCCGCCTGCGCGCGCGAATTCGTCTGTATCGCCGACGAAAGCAAGTATGTGCAACAGTTGGGGGCTTTTCCGCTGCCGGTGGAAGTCGTACCGATGGCGCGCAGCTATGTGGCGCGTGAGCTGGTCAAGCTGGGCGGCGACCCGGTATATCGCAACGGCGTGCTGACCGACAACGGCAATGTCATCCTCGATGTCTACAATTTTCCGATCGCGGCGCCGCGCGATACGGAGACCCGCATCAATCAGATAACCGGCGTCGTCACCAACGGTCTGTTCGCGTTGCGGCCGGCCGATGTCCTGTTGCTGGCCACCGCCGATGGCGTAAAAACCCTGCGTCGCCCGGCCTGAGGCGCGATGTCCATAGAAGCGCAGCCAGATAAGCGCTGCTATAGTTGACGGGCACCTGTCATGCGGCGGCGCTTGCTGCCGATAACCTATCGATCGCAGTCTATCGCCAAGTGCGCGACATCCAACTGCGGCCGCAGTGCACATTATCTTGGTGCGATTTTTCACACGGTTTTTCGATCAACACAGAACATTGAACGGGATTGGATAATGAAGAATTTAAGCGTCGGTCAGCGCCTGGCGATCCTCGTGGCGTTACCGTTGGCAGTGATTCTGCTGATGGTCATCTCTTCGTTGGCATCGTTCGCAAAAATCAATGCCGGCGTCGGCCATATCTACGACGATCGCGTGGTGCCGTTGACCGTGCTGAAGAAAGTTAACGACGCCTATGCTATCGACATGGTGACGGCGGTCAACAAGGCCACCATCGGCATGATGACACCGCGCGAGGCCGTCACTTTGATCCGCAGTGCCGAAAAGCAGGCCAAGGACAATTGGGCGCTGTATCAAAAGTCGCAGCTATCCACCGCCGAGCAGCAATTGGTCGACGAGATCAGCACCCACACCGACAAAGCACTGCGCCGCATCGGCGATGCCGGCAGCTTGCTGGAGCCGATGGGCGATTCGATGAAGCTCACCGACAACGGCGATCCGGTGATCAGCGAATACAATGGCGATCTGTATGAATACATCGATCCGATCACCAGCCGCTTACAGAAACTGATCGATATTCAATTGGATACGGCTAAACAGGAGCGCGTTGCCGCGCAGTCGATCTACGACAACGCTTTCAAAATATTTATCGGCGTCACGGTGCTGGCGGCGGCGATCATGGTGTTGTTCGGCAGTTGGGTCGGACGCAGCATTTCGGCGCCGCTCAACGAATTGCGCATTGCCATCGAAACCACCGAGCGCAGCCGCGATTTGACGGTGCCGATCTCCATCGATCAGAACGATGAAATCGGCCGCGTCGCCAGCGCGTACCAGGCGATGATGACGCGCTTCCGCGAAATTCTCAGCGACGTGCGCGATACCAGCACCGATCTGCAGCACAATGCCACGCAATTGGCGAACACCACCGAGCTGACGCGCGAAGGCGTGACGGTGCAGATGCGCGAGACCGATCAGGTCGCGACCGCCTCCACCGAAATGACGCACG
>DATIED010000581.1:0-4470 GCA_035455965.1 Spongiibacteraceae bacterium | reverse complement strand
CTCTTTTCTGGCAAGCGCTTTCTGCAACATTCGTTTACAGCAGCTTCTCTATACCCTCCTGCCGCGACTTCAATTTCCGTCCCGGCTAACGGAGAGCGCGCATTATAGGGATGCCAACTTTTGTGTCAACGAAATTTAACGATTACTTAATAAATACTTTTTACCTGGCCGTTTATTACACGATTTCAAATAATTGGTACTTCTTTTTACCCAAACGCAAAATGTAAAAGCACCCATAAAGCGCCCGCTCTGGCGAAAAACAATTCGAGAGATTCATATTGTTACCCATATCGACCGCAAGACCATTAATTAAAACCGCTTGCGACGCCAGCGCATCCTTGACCTGCTTGCCTGAAGCCGCCAAACCACAATCGACCAGAAGCTGAGTGAGCGACAATCCGACAAAGTTCGCTCGAGATAACTGCGCACAAGGCAAACCGTCGAGCTTAAGCTGAAACAAATCGCTTTCCGAAAGTCCAGCCAACTCGCCGCTGAACAAAACCTCGCTAATCCGCTTTGCTGCGGACAACCCCGCTTCGCCATGTACAAGCGCCGTGACCTCGGCTGCCAAAAAAGCCTGCGCCTGCGGGCGGCCGCCCGAAGAGCTATCGGCCAGCTCAATCGCATCGATCTCGGCGGGGGTTAAAAACGTGAAATACCGCAGAAACTTGTAGACATCCGCATCCGCCACATTGATCCAGAATTGGTAAAACGCATAGGGCGAGGTTTTATTGGGGTCTAACCAAACCGTGCCACTCTCGGTCTTGCCGAACTTTGTTCCGTCTGCTTTTGCTACCAATGGCGTAGTTAGCCCAAACACTTGCCGGCCCTGCATCCGCCGAGTTAGTTCGATACCTCCCACTATATTCCCCCACTGATCAGATCCACCAACCTGTAAAGTACAGTCATACCTGCGGCTAAGCTCGGAAAAATCGTAGGACTGGAGCAGCATGTAACTGAACTCAGTGAAGGAAATCCCCTCACCTTCGCGATCCAAGCGCTGCTTAACCGATTCTTTATGAATCATGCTATTCACGGAAAAATGCTTACCCACCACCCGCAAAAAATCTAACGCGGACATCTCGCTCATCCAATCGAGATTATTCACCACTATCGCCCCATGCCCCGAATCATCAAAATCCAGAAAACGAGCAACCTGCTGCCGCAACTTATCCACCCACTCAGCAACCACATTGGGCGTATTAAGCTTACGCTCCTGCGCCTTAAAGCTAGGATCACCGATTAGTCCGGTAGCACCGCCAACCAAAGCAATAGGACGATGCCCAGCAAGCTGAAAGCGCCGCAACGTCAACAGGGGCACCAAGTGCCCGATATGCAGACTATCGGCAGTTGGGTCAAAGCCGCTATAAAGAGTGCATGCACCCGACTGCAGGTGCCGGAACAAATCCTGCTCGCTAGTGACTTGCGCAATGAGGCCGCGCGCTTGTAAATCGGCAATCAGATCGAATGGCGTCGAGTTCATATTTAATCTTTACATTGAAATAATGTGCGCCATTACAAGGCACATAGTGATGAAAGTGTCATATTGATATGCTAAGGGGTTGACGTCCCGCAGAATCCAGGCAGACTATAGAGGCACGCCAGCAAGTGGCGCACGATACATCAACCCCGATTAAATGCAAGTTAACGCAAAACCGCCGCTCAGCGATAATATCGGAGCGGAAATGGTTCACTTTTTGCTGCCGCCTTTACAGCAAATAATTTACCCAGGCCAATTTGGCCACAAATAGAAGAACTATTTGATGACCGATAACAACACTGCGACTGCAAAAAAGCTTTCCCGCTTGATCAAAACTCTACCCAAAACTCATTTATTGCTCGCAACCGCTGCTGTAGCGCTGGTATTTTTCGCGCTTCTATTGCCTAGCGAAGAGGTGCAGGCAAATCGTCGCCCTCTGCCATTACCGAGCGAATTGAGCACAGACCCGCAACTAGCGCTCGCCACACTGGCAAATCCGACCCTTGCGGAGCCATCCTTGAGCAGCGATCACAATCTGGATCCAAGCTGGCAAGAGCTGACGGTACGGAAGGGCGATAATCTAGCAAAAATCTTTGATCGTGCCGGCCTTTCCGCTTCGGATATGAACGATGTACTGCAGTCCGGTCCCGAGGCAAAATTGCTTACGCATATATTCCCAGGCCAAAAGCTAGCCTTTCAAACCGACCAAGACGGCCAACTGATAGCACTGCGCTACGAAGAAACCCAGCTTAAGAGCACTCGCTATTCCCGCGACGACGATAACTTCGTCGCCGAAAAAATTAGCCGCGAACCCGAGATCCGCCATCAATTCGCACGAGGCACAGTCACATCTTCTTTCTATAAAGCCGGACTCGATGCCGGGCTCAGCGATGGCATGATCCTGCAATTGGCTGAAATCTTCGGCGGTGAAATAGACTTCGTACTCGATTTACGCGCCAACGACCAATTTGTTGTGATGTACGACGAATACTATTTAGAGGGCAATAAGGTCGGTAATGGCCCAATCCTGGCTGCCTCCTTCACAAACCAGGGCGAAGTCCATAGCGCCTACCGATACGTCTATGCGAACGGCGACTTAGGCTACTTCTCCTCCGAGGGTGTCAGCATGCGCAAGACCTTTATGCGCGCGCCACTCGACTTTATTCGCATCAGCTCGCCGTTCAGCCTCAGCCGCCTGCATCCTCTGTTTAAAACCAACCGCCCGCATCGCGGCATCGATTATGCCGCTCCCACCGGGACGCCGGTGTACTCCGCAGGCGATGGTCGCGTCGTGCAATCCGCATTCAGTGAATCGATGGGCAATTTCATCGTTATTCAACACGATGGCACCTACTCGACAAAATACCTGCACCTGAGCAAGCGCACCGTTAATGTTGGCACTCGCGTCAAGCAACATCAGGTGATCGGCGCGGTTGGCTCCACCGGCTGGGCCACGGGACCGCATCTGCACTATGAATTCCTGGTTAACGGCGTGCATACCAATCCAGCCAAAATCGCCGGCAAGTTGCCGCAGGCCAATCGCATAGCTAGCGGAGAGCAACGCCGCTTCAGCGAGCAAGTGCGCGGACTGCAAACCCAATTCGCGGCCTACGCGAGCCAGAATAAATTGGCCACCGCCGAGCAAAACGCCAACGCTGCGGATAGCAGTCGCAAAAGCTTGTAACCATGCAAAAGACCGGCGAGCTATACGTCGGCCTGATGTCGGGCACCAGCCTGGATGGCATCGATGCTGTGGTGGTTGAACTAACCCAACCACCGCGTTTAATGGCCGCCGAAACCTATCCATTGCCCGCTGTATTAAGAGATGAACTACTTGCGCTCTGCCAGCCCGGCGTCAATGAAGTTGAACGTCTTGGCGCAGCCGATCGCCAGCTCGGCCTGGAGTTCGGCAAAGCCGTCAATACCTTGCTCGCTAGCGCAGCGATCCCGCAAAGCGCGATTCGCGCCATCGGTAGCCACGGGCAAACGATCCGCCATCGTCCGCCCGGACCCAATCAACCCCATCCATTTACGCTACAAATCGGCGATCCGACCAGCATCGCGCAACTGACCGGCATCACTACGGTTGCCGACTTTCGCCGTCGCGATATAGCCGCCGGGGGCCACGGAGCACCCTTGGTCCCCGCTTTTCATCGCGCCGTATTCGGAGGCGCGCAATCGCGAGTTATCGTCAATATCGGTGGCATTGCCAATATCACGGGATTGTTTAGCCATGGTGGCACTCTCGGCTTTGATACCGGGCCAGGTAATACCTTGCTCGATAGTTGGATAGCTCGCCATCGAGGCATAGCTTACGATGCCAATGGCGCATGGGCATCGAGCGGAATCATTGTCCAACCGCTATTGAACAGCCTAATGAGCGATCTTTACTTTGCGCAACCTGCGCCAAAAAGTAGCGGACGCGAATACTTCAACCTCGCCTGGCTGGACGCCCACATCGCCGGCATCGCCACACCGATTGAGCCTGTCGATGTTCAAGCGACGCTTGCCGAACTCACGGCTACTAGCATCGCGGCCGCTATCGCCAACTTACCGATGACTGCGCCGGAAGTATTTGTCTGTGGCGGCGGCACCTACAACAATCATCTGATGGTGCGGTTGGAGGCACTGCTGCACCCATGCCGGCTAGCCAGCACGGCACAACTTGGCATCGCACCCGAGTGGGTCGAAGCCACGGCGTTCGCTTGGCTAGCCCAGCAAACATTAGCCGGCAAGCCTGGCAATGAACCGGCCGTAACCGGAGCCAGCAACTACTGCGTATTGGGCGCGATCTATCCGGCCTGAGGCATATTCCTCTAAACTGCGCGCTCAGGGCTGCGTTGCAACGAGGAATATCCATGCATTATCAAAATCATTTCCCCTCTATCCATTTCTTCGCGCGATGACTCCTTAGTAAAAACAAGCACAGCTTCGCGATGCCGCGCCGTGTACTTCTCTTTCTCTTGTTATCGATCTGCAATTTTGCGGCG
>DATIED010000580.1:0-4575 GCA_035455965.1 Spongiibacteraceae bacterium | reverse complement strand
CTGGCGTACGCGCTGAAAAGCAACGGCATTATCGACAGCGGCGACAAACGCTTTGATGCGGGCATAGTTTGGAAATTCTAGTTTGGAAGTTTTAGCTCGGAAATTCCAGCTTGGAAATTTTAGCTGGAAAGTTTTGGTGCTGATATTCGAGCGTACAGTTTTAACGCAAATAATTAGTTTTAACGTGAATGCAACAGGCGGGGCACAATCGGTATGAGCGATAACAATTGGCGGCAAAAACCGCTCGCTCGCGCAGTAGTCGTAGCGAGCTGCTGGACCCTTTTGCTCACCTCCAGTGCGCCGCTATATGCGGCGCCGCCAGCCAACAATGCACTGCCACAAGCGGCAGCGCTCTGGCTCAGTCACGGCAATGCCACGCTGAATACCAGCGGCAATAACATGACGATCGATCAGAGTAGCGCGAAAGCTATTTTGAATTGGAAGAGCTTTAATATCGGCAAGGATGCGAAGGTTCAGTTCAACCAGCCATCGGTCAATGCCACCGCGCTCAATCTTATCAACGACAGTTCCGCGAGCCAGATATTCGGCCAGCTCGGCGCCAACGGCAATATCTATCTGGTTAATAACAACGGCATTCTGTTTGGCGATGGCACGCAGGTAAACGTGCATGGCCTGGTGGCATCGACATTAAATATCGACACCAACCAGTTTGTTAATTCTTCGCTGCCGGCGGCGATCGCCAGCGGCAAGGCCGCATTTGAGGGCGGTACCGCGGATAATGCGGCGATTTGGGTTGCCGCGAAAGCCAATATCACTACCGACAGTGGCGGCCAGGTATTGATGTTCGCACCGAACGTGGTTAATGCCGGCACTATTTCTACGCCCGACGGGCAAACGATTCTTGCCGCCAGCAAAGATAAAGTCTATTTGACTGCTTCGGACAACAATCCGAGTTTGCGCGGCTTGCTGGTCGAGGTGGACAGCGGCGGTAATGTTATCAACGTCGGAAAAATAGTTGCCGAGCGCGGCAATATTACTTTGCTGGGATTGGCGGTTAATCAAAGCGGTTATGTGCGGGCGACTACTTCGGTCGACGTCAACGGTTCGATAAGATTGATCGCGCGCGATAAGGCCGTGCTGACAACGGATATTGCTGCAACTACGCAAAGCCTGCTGGCCGACGATAAAGATCATGTGCCTACTTCGGCGCAGCAGGCAGTGGCCACTGAAACCGGTACAGTCACCCTGGGGCAGGGCTCGCTGACCGAAGTCGCAGCCGATGACAGCGGTAAAACGGCGGCCGACGCCCAGGTACAAAATGCTTCGCGTGTCGATATTATTGCGAAAACTATCGAGCTGCAGGACAGCAGCACCATCCGCGCAAAAAGTGGCAAAGTTAATTTGGTAGCGACCGCCACGCCGAACAATCTCTCCGACAAATCGCAGGGTAAAACCGCTAGTCGTATCTACTTAGGCACCAACTCTACCATCGATGTATCCGGCGAAAATGTTGCGCTGCCAATGTCCAGCCGGGTCATCGACGTTGAGTTGCGCAGCGACGAGCTGAAGGATGCGCCGTTGCAGCGCGACGGCATTTTGCATGGCGTCACGGTGAAAGTCGATATCGATAAAGGCAGTCCGCTTATCTCCGATCTCGGGCCATCGCTGGCAAAGATTCAACGCGGCGTGAAAGAGCGCATGATCACCGGCGGCACTATCAATATGGCCTCGCAGGGCGACACGGTGATCGCCGACCAGGCGACGCTTAATATCGCGGGCGGTAGCACGGCGTACGCCAGCGGTTTGGAAAATACCACCAAGCTGTTATCCGGTAACAGAATTATCGATATCGGCAGCGCCGATCCCAATCGCCAGTACGATGCCATTTTGGGTAGCCACACCGACGTGCATCCAAAGTGGGGCAAAACGTTTTACGGCACCAACAGCTTTTTTACCAAGGGTACTTATCGCGAAGGTTTTACGGTCGGCAGCGCCGGTGGAGCGCTGAGCATCGATACGCAATCGATGTATGGTTTCGATAAGGCCAATCTGCTGGCCGGCGTCAACAGCGGCATATTGCAACGCAACGCGCCGAATACGCCGGCGCGCGGCACTGTCGATATTGCGATCGGGCAGGGCGTAGCCGTCGATCTGGCGACCGCGCAAAATATTATTATCAATAATGTTGCAACCAGCGCAACACTGGCAGCGAAGGATTCTTATCAGAATGCCGATGGCAGCTCGCAGTCGCTGAATGTTTCCGCCGCGCAATTAAATAATAGCGGCGTCGGCAAGTTCACGCTCACCGCAAACGGCACCATCAAACAAACCCCGGCATCCGCTATTGCATTACAGCCCGGTGCGCAATTGAGTTTAAGCGGCACCGGTATCGAAATCGGCGGCAGCATTACGGCGCCCGGCGGTTCGATTACGCTCGCCGCCAATGCCCCCGCTTACGATAGCGATAACACTGCCGGCGGCCGCTTCGATGTGTTATTAGCGAGCGGTAGCGTACTGAATACCAGCGGCAACTGGGTCAATTATTTGTTGAATGGCGGCAGTGATGGTGCCGATAAGCCGAGTGCCGTGAACGGCGGTAGTATCGCTGTTTCCGCGCGCAATGATTTAACGGTGGCAGCCGGCGCGACCGTGCGGGCCGATGCCGGTGCTCGGTTGACCGAGACCAAAAAATTGGTTGGCGGCAATGGCGGCAGTATTTCTTTGGCTAGCCGCGAAATTCAATCGCAGCTGGTGCTCGACGGTACCCTGTCGGCGTACGGCTTTGTGAACGGCGGAAAACTTAGTCTCACGGCCAATAGTGTCGAGCTTGGTGTAAAACCCGCCGCGCCGAGTAATCCTTTTGCCGCGTGGCTGGCGCCGGATTTCTTTCTGCGCAGCGGCTTCGGCGATTACAGCGTAAATGCCACGCAGGGCGATGTCATTGTCCACGCCGATGCGCCTATTAAGCTACAGCAGCAGAATCTGCAAATCACCGATTTAAAAAATGCGGCGCGACAGATCAGCGGTACCGACGTGAGAGCTTTCAGCAGCGTGGTGGCTTTGCCGGATTATCTACGTGCTCCGGTCAATCTGGCGCTGACCACCAAGGCCGATAATGGCGGCGATGTGCGCCTCGAAACCGGTGCCAGCATCGTCGCCGATGCAACGGCGAAAATTAGTTTAACCAGTACGCGGAATATTTTCGTCGATGGTTCGATAAGCGCGTTGGGCGGTGCTATCGATTTACAGATATCCAGCGATGGCGCGCAGCGGCAGGCAGCCCCTGGGCAAATGATCTGGTTGGGCGCCAATACGCGGATCGATGCGGGCGCTGCCAAGGTGGTTCAATATAATGGCGCCGGTCTCGATATGGGCACGGTGATCGATGCCGGTAGCGTCGATTTGCTCGCGAAGCGCGGCGCCATCGTCGCTGCGCCGGGCTCGCAGATCAATGTGGCAGGTGCCAGTTTTAAACGCGATGTAACCGGTAAGAATGGCGCGGTCAATCACGCGATCGTCAATGCCGCTGCCGGCGCGATCAGTTTTACCGCCGCCAACGGTATCGCCGTATTTAGCGATTTACACGGCGCTGCAGCGGGCAGCGATGGCCTCGGTGGTTCGCTGACGTATGCGCTCGATGCCAATGATCGCAATTTGGTAACGGCACCGACCCCCGAATTTAATCCGCGCGTAGTGCAAGTTTCCAATGCGTTGCCGCAGTGGGATGGCACTCTGCAATTTGATACAGCGTTGCCGGATGCCTTCGTGAATCGCGCGCTGGTGAGCGCGAATAATGTGCGCAGCGGTGGCTTTAGTCAGTTAACGTTAATGGCCAATAACACAGCCGATGGCACCAGGTTGGGGGGTTATGGCAGCATCGATTTCAACGAAAATATTCAGCTGAACCTGCGCGACAGTCTGGCGCTTGGTGCGACCAATATTAATTTGCACGATCACGATGTTGGATTGACTGCGGGCATCATTACCGTCGGCCAGCAATTAGGTGACGGTGTCGCCGTTACCAATACGGTTGCGCAGCAAAGTCAGGCAGCGCAAAGCGGCAGCGGCTCGCTGACATTGGCTGCAAAATTCATCGACTTGTTTGGCAATATCAGTGTCGGCGATGCAGCGCGCGTGGCGTTGAATAGCCTCGGCGATATTCGCGCGCGCGCGGCTGCGATCGCTGGCCGGATTGCGCCGTCGGTATTCACCACCGGTGGCGATCTGTCATTGCAATCGAGTCAATTGTACGCATCGACATTCAGTGATTACACCTTTTCGCTGAGCGGCGCGAATAGCACGTTGAGTACCAGCAATAGTGGTGCGGCGCGCACGCCGGTGTTGTCGGCGGCGAGCAAGCTGACTTTGAGCGCGCCGAATATCGATTTGGGCGGCAGCGTATTGGCGCCGCTCGGTACGCTGGTTATCAACGGCAGCAGCAGTGTGCATTTGCGCGACGGTTCGCTGCTCGATGTATCCGCCGATAATTTGCTGATTCCGTTTGGGCGCGTGCAGGGCGGCGATATTTTATGGTCGTACACGATCGATCCGAAGTCGCCGATATTGATCCAGACCGCGCCGGAAAAATCCGTCGAAATTAATGCGCCGTCGGTG
>DATIED010000579.1:0-3565 GCA_035455965.1 Spongiibacteraceae bacterium | reverse complement strand
CCGTCGCCCTCGAATAAAACAGCGCCATTACTCGCGTACAAGACCGGATCGTAAACGACAAAACCTTTATAGTCGGCCAGATATTTCGCCACCGAGGTCGCGATCTCGGTATTCGCCAACATACCCAACTTGATTGCAGCGGCGGGCAGGTCGCAATCGAGCGCATTGATCTGCGCCACCAACGCTTTGCGCGAAGCAGCCTCCACGTAACCGACCGCAAATGAATTCTGCGCAGTAAGTGCCGTGATCACGCTGCAGCCGTAAACGCCAAAATCGCGAAAGGTCGCAAGATCGGCTTGAATACCCGCGCCACCGCCCGAATCCGAACCGGCGATGGTCCAAACCACTTTAGTTGTTCGTTGTTGGTTATTCGTTGTTAGTTTCGAATCGATCAATTCACTCTCCTTTATTTTTTACTAACAACCAACAACTAATCACTAACAACTATTTCTCATGCCAGAACGGCGTTCCCAACGTCGGCGTGCTCGGTTGCGCCGTTTGGCGCTCCAGCATCGCGCCGGCACGATAACTTTTTCTGCCGGCACTAATCGCTTCGCCAAACGCTCGCGCCATCAAGACAGGATCTGCCGCCTGCGCGACAGCGGTATTCAACAACACACCGTCGTAACCGAGCTCCAAAGCCTGCAGCGCATGCGACGGCTTGCCGATACCGGCATCGACGATTAACGGCAACGCCGGCAGACGTTCGCGAATCGCCTGCAATGCATAGGGATTCATTAGGCCGCGACCGGTGCCGATCGGCGAGCCCCATGGCATCAGCACCTGACAACCGGCGTCGCGCAAACGCAGACAAAACACCAGATCGTCGGTGCAATACGGAAATACGGCAAAACCCAATTTGATTAATTGCTCGGCGGCATCGAGCGTGGCGAACGGATCCGGCTGCAAATTGTAATCGTCGCCGATAACCTCCAGCTTGATCCAATTCGTTTGAAAAATTTCGCGCGACATTTGCGCCAGCGTCACCGCCTCCTTCGCAGTGCGGCAACCGGCAGTGTTCGGCAATAAGGTGCAATTCAATGCGCGAATATAATCCCAGATAGTATTGCCGCCGCCCTGCTCGGGCGCCTGGCGACGCAGCGACACGGTAACGATCTCCGCACCGCTGGCGGCAATCGCATCGCGCATGATCTGCGGCGACGGATAGAGCGCCGTGCCGATCAACAAACGGCTGGTAAAGGATTCGCCGTATAGGGTCCAGGGGTCGTTAGAGTTCACTGCTTCGCGCTCTACTAGAGTCATAGCTGGGTTTAGTAGTTAGGGTTTAGTAGTTAGGTCTTGGGTAAAAATACAGTGTTAGCAAGCGACTCCGTGTCTTTACCTAAAACCTAACTACTAAAACCTACCCCCCCTGCACAGGAGCAACCACATCGACAAAATCTTTCGCGCGCAGTAGCGTGCTTGAATATTCGCCGCGCGCCACAAACTCGCCGTTAATCGCAACGGCAATTTGCTCGCAGCGATAGCCCCACTGCTGCAACGCGCTCGCTACGGAAGTGGCCGGTGGCAACGTGCAACCTTCGCCATTTAGTACAATTTCAATCATCTTACATCGCCGCTTGCAAATAATTCACATCGCGCACGATCGGGTGAGCGACATTACCTTCGATAGCGGCCAGCGCCAATTGCAGCACCAACGGCCCCAGCAAATAGCCATGCCGATACAGGCCGTTGACGCGCAGCAAACCCGCCGCATCTTCTTTACCTGGAAAAGAGTCGATGCGCGGCAAGTTATCGGCGAAGGCCGGCCGGCAATTGGCGTAAGCGTGCAACACTTGCGCCTCGGCAAAACCGCTATGTACGCTATATAACGCCGACTGCAATTCCAAACAGGAGCGCACGGTAATCGGCGTCATCGCTTCGCTTTCGATTTCGGTGGCACCGATCACATAGACCGAATCGCGTTTCGGCGCGATATACAATTGATAGCGCGGATGCATCAAACGCACCGGACGACCCAGTCTCACTTCCGGCGCATACACCCACAACACCTCACCGCGCACACCGCGCAAATCTGCGAGCTGCTTTTTGGCTCCGACGCCACGCGCATCGATCGCTAAATCGCACCGAAAAACGGTATCGTCGTAATGGATAGCTCCCGTATCGACGCGGGCCACATCGACACCCTCCCACCATTCGGCACCGAATTTGCGAATCGCCTCCTCAAGCGCCAAAAGCAATTCTCGATTATCCAATGTCCCTTCTTCGCGAAGAAAAGTAGCCTCCCGAAAACTTATCGCCAGATCGGGTTCCAAATCTTGCAAATTGGCGCGATCGAGCTGCTGCACTTGATCCATGCGATCGGGTGCACAATGCGCCAGACGTTGATTAAATTGCAGCAGCTGACTACGGTCCTGCATGTGCGCTACGACGACGCTACCACGCTGCTGAAAAAAAACCTCGATACCGCTATCGATACGCAGCTGTTCCAACAAAGCCGGCCAAAGCGCCAACGATTCGCGGCCCCAATCGAAAATTTCGCGCTCGCAGGCGACGACTTCGCTGTACGGCGCCAACATCGCCGCGGCGACGCGCGCAGCGGACAAATCACCATCGGCGCGATCGCGATCGAACAGCGCGACGCGATGGCCGCGGCGCAATAGCTGCCACGCCAACAAGCGCCCCATCAAACCGGCGCCAGCGATGCCGATATTCACTTCAATTAAACCTTGTGATAAATCGCACTGCCCTGCGCTTTAAATTCCTCGGACTTGTGGCGCATCTCCGCCTCGACATCAAGCATGCGAACTTCTTCAGCATTAGCGGCATCGACGCCCTGCGCCGCCGCATAGTCGCGAACGTCCTGAGTGATTTTCATCGAGCAGAATTTAGGTCCACACATCGAACAGAAGTGCGCAACTTTTGCGGAATCCTTCGGCAGCGTTTCATCGTGAAAGGCGCGCGCGGTATCGGGATCGAGACCGAGATTGAACTGATCCTCCCAGCGAAACTCGAAGCGCGCCTTGCTTAGCGCGTTGTCGCGCAGTTGAGCACCAGGAAAACCCTTCGCCAAATCCGCCGCGTGCGCGGCAATTTTGTAAGCGATGATGCCATCTTTGACATCGTCTTTATCTGGCAGCCCCAAATGCTCTTTCGGCGTGACGTAGCACAGCATCGCCGTGCCGTACCAACCGATCATCGCCGCGCCGATTGCCGACGTAATGTGATCGTAGCCGGGCGCGATATCGGTGGTGAGTGGTCCGAGCGTATAAAAGGGCGCTTCGTCGCAATGCTTTAACTGCTCTTCCATGTTGGCTTTAATCATATGCATCGGCACATGACCCGGCCCTTCGATCATCACTTGAATGTCGTGCTTCCAGGCGATCTTTGTCAACTCGCCGAGTGTGCGCAATTCGCCGAATTGCGCTTCGTCGTTGGCATCGGCCAGCGAACCCGGACGCAGGCCATCGCCGAGCGAAAACGACACGTCGTAGGCTTTCATGATTTCGCAGATATCTTCGAAGTGCGTATACAGAAAATTTTCTTTGTGATGCGACAGACACCACTTCGCCATGATCGAGCCACCGCGCGAGACGATGCCGGT
>DATIED010000578.1:0-7334 GCA_035455965.1 Spongiibacteraceae bacterium | reverse complement strand
ATTAACCCGTGAAGCCGCCAACTTCTCCTAGGTCGATAGCACCAGCTATTTGAGTGCTTGCCACAGCGTCCTGAAAAAGAACCCCCCTGTACCCAGCCTTGTCACGAAACTTTGCACTAAAGTCTCTATCAGTTCGATTTTAGATTTTTGGTTTTAGAGTGTTTGCGTGCACAATAGCCACATTGTTGGTCGCAGGCCGATCACTGTCAACGTAACATCTGGGAGACAAAAGTGAAAATCTACTCGTGGAACGTCAACGGCATACGCGCGACACTAAAGAAAAATACCTTCCTGCCGTTTCTCGAACAACACCAGCCCGACATCGTCTGCCTGCAAGAAACCAAAGCCGAGCGCGGCCAGGTCGAAGTCGACCTGCCGAACTATCACGAATATTGGAACTCCGCGACCAAAAAAGGCTACTCCGGCACGGCGATATTCAGCAAACAAGAACCGCTGGCGGTAGTGAATGGCTTCCCCGAAAGCATTGCTGAACGCTACCAACTGATCGATGCCGCGGATCGCGACAGCGCCGGCGAAGGCCGCATCATCGCCGCCGAATACGAAAAATTCTTCGTCGTCACCGTCTACACGCCAAACGCCAAGGAAGACCTCAGCCGACTCGACCTGCGTCACAAACACTGGGATCCGGCCTTTCTCGCCTACTGCAAATTGCTGGAAAAAAAGAAGCCGGTGGTATTCTGCGGCGATTTAAACGTCGCGCACACCGAACTCGATCTCGCCAACCCGAAACCGAATCGCGGCAAAAAAGGTTTTACGCTCGAGGAGCGCGAAGGTTTTCAGAATTTCGTCGATGCCGGCTTTGTCGATACGCTGCGCATCTTCAAGCAGGGCAACGGCCACTACAGCTGGTGGAGCCACTACGCGAATTCGCGCGAGCGCAATGTCGGGTGGAGAATCGATTACGTATTGGTATCGCCGGCGTTAAAAGATCGCGTCAAGTCCGCCGATATTCACGCCGATGTAATGGGTAGCGATCATTGTCCGGTGAGTATTACATTGGCGGATTAATAATCTAGCCAACGGGATTGCTTGATTTTTAATTTATTTCTCTATTTTTTGCTTTTGAAGTAGCCCTACCTTCAGCCGCTTCAGCGGCTAGAAGGCCCCAGCGCGACAGTCGATAATTCGAAAGTGCTACTTTCGAATTATCGAGGAGTCGAAAACTAATTAGTTTTCGACCTGATGCTGCTGGGTAGCTCCCGGCGAGGGTGCTCTTTGTTTTGGTTACTTTTATTTGAGCACACAAATAAAAGTGACTCGCCTGCAGGCGAAACCTGCATTTCACGCCGCTGGCGTAACAAAAATAGAGAAATAAATTGGAAATTAAGTAATGCCGCAGGCCAGGTTATTAATCCGCCTTCCATGGGGTTCGGCGTAGAAGCATGGTGGATCGAATGATCCACCCTACCGTCTGAAGGTAGAGTGACTTCAAAAGCGGAAATTATTTTTTCTTCGAGCCCATCAACAAACTCTCTTCAATTGGCACAAACCGCGTAGCTGCTCGCACCAGTGAATCCGCCGTTAACTGCGGCACCCCGTATACCTCGACCTCTACGCCATATTTAGCGATGCTGCGCTGCACCAGTAAATCGAAATCGCCGTCGCCGGAAGCGAGCACGATAATATCCGCCAGCGCCGCGTGCTCTATGACATCGAGCGTGATACCGACATCCCAATCGCCTTTCGCCGAGCCGTCGGCGCGCTGAATATAGGGTTTGAGTTTTACCGTGAAGCCGATGGCGCGCAGGATATTTTGAAACTGCTGCTGCTTCTCGTCGTTCTTGGCGATGGCGTAGGCGTTTGCCTGCACGACTTCGCGCTCGGCGGTAGCGCGCGCCCAGAATGCGTTGTAATCGAAATTGCGACCGTAGGCTTGTTTGGTGGTGTAATAAATATTCTGTACATCGACAAAAATCGCGACCTTTTTCAAATTAATTTACCGCCTCGAACGCGCCTTGATTCGACTGATACAAAGTATCGAGATATTCCCAGATATGGTCGATCTTGCCGCCCTTGATCGAAAATAAAAAACAATAGTGATTCACGTAATCGTTGCCGTTGGCGAGCTGCGCGCTCAGGGTAAATTGCGCAGCCGCCTGTTCGTCGTCGGCGATAACGCGCTGCAAATCGATCCGCAGCGAGCCGGCTTTATACACGCCGACGCCGCTCATCAATAGATCCATCACCGCCGCATGGCCGCGGCGCGGATTCGGCACGATGAGCGGATTCGATTGCGGCACCTGCCAGACAATATCGCTGGCGAAATAATCGCCAATCGGCGGGTCGTTACGTTTACCGCAAACTGTGTCGAAATAATCGAGTATCAGCTGCTTATTTGCCGCAGCCGGGCTCGGCGCGGAAGGATTCTGAGTGGGCATAGCGCTGAGCTCGTTCGTTGGTGTGATTCGCAAAGTGTAGCGCTATCGTAAAATGGTAAAAATACATTACGATAGAAATGTTTCTGGCGCCGCTGGCCGGGTCGATGCTTACACCGCCGCTATCGCCACGTATCGAGCCGACGATCGGTATTAGACCAATAGCCGGCATTAGACCAATAATCAGGACAACAGCATGCAACGTATCGTTAAGTTCGAAGATGTTCAACAATTCGATGTGACCACCGATGTCGTGATCGCCGGTTTCGGCGGCGCTGGCGCCAGTGCGGCGCTCGAAGCGCGCCGCGCCGGCTCGGAAGTGCTGGTGCTGGAGCGCTCCAGCGGCGGCGGCGGCTCGACCATGATGTCGGCCTGCGAGATGTATCTCGGTGGCAACGGCGGTACGCGCCTGCAAAAGGATTTGGGCTTCGAGGATTCCAGCGAAAATTTCTACAACTACATCAAGGCCTGCTTCGGCAACAATATGGACGAGGCGCGCGTGCGCATGTTCGTCGATGGCGCGGCCGAGCATTTCGATTGGGCCGAAAGTCTCGGCGTGAAATATAAGCGCGGCTTTTTTCCGGGCCGCGAAGTAGTGGCGATGACAGGCGATTCACTGCAGTTCACCGGCAACGAAAAATCCTATCCGTTCAATCTGGCGTCGACGCCGATTCCGCGCGGCCATTTACCGGCCGATGCCGATCACGAGGGTGGGTTGCGTTTTATGGGCGAATTGCTCGCGCGCGTGCAGGAATCGGGCGCGCAGATTCGCGTCGATACACGTGCCATGCAATTGATACAGGATCATTCCGGCCATGTGCGCGGCGTGGTGGCACGCAGTGACGGCAAGGATCTTTTTATTCGCGCGCGGCAGGGCGTGGTGCTCACCGCTGGCGGCTTCATCATGAATGAAGCGATGACCAAAAAACATATTCCGCATCTCGATCCGATCGCCACGCGCCACGGCAATCCCGGCGATATGGGCGACGGCATCTTAATGGGCGTCGCCGCCGGCGGTAACGCGATCAATATGGGCGAAGCGTTTGTCGGCATCGCGCACTATCCGCCGCCGCAACTGACCTTCGGCATTTTCGTCAACGGCAGCGGCCAGCGTTTTATCAACGAAGATATTTATCTTGGCCGCATGGGGCACTACGCATCAGTGCAGCCGACCGACGAAATTTATATGTTCATCGACAATAAACATTTTGCGCGGCCGGATTATTTGAAAACCGAAATCGTCGCGGTCGGCGAAAGCGTTGAGGAAGTCGAGACCGAAGCAGGCCTGCCGATCGGTTCGTTGCAACAGACTGTCGACTACTACAACCGCCATGCGGCAAACGGCAGCGATCCGCTGTTTCACAAAGCGGCGGAGTGGCTGGCGCCGTTCGATACCGCACCGTACGCATTGATCAGCTACAAGCTGCACGAAATCAAACCGCCGGTATTTACCCTGGGCGGGCTCGAGGTATTGCCGACCGGCGAAGTGGTGAATCCCGATCGCGAAGTCATTCCCGGTCTATATGCGGCGGGCCGCACGGTGGCGGGTATTCCGCGCACCTCCAAAGGTTACGCGAGCGGTATGTCGGTGGCCGATGTGACTTTCTTCGGTCGGCAGGCGGGTAAACAGGTGGCCAAACAACCGCGCGCTCCGCAATAGAAGTTGGTAACAAACTGAATTCCGGTATTCGTAGGAGGGCCGAGGCGCGGTGAGTCCTTCCGGGGAGCGCCAACGACAAACATCCTGTTAGGCTCGTAAGCGGCCCTCCATGGCCGCTTGCGTCCCCTGAAGGACTCACCGCACCTCGTCCTATCGAGCACTGTGCCGATGCATTTTGTTACAGGCTCTTAACCTTTACTGCGCAGCACCGTGCGACCGGTATATATTGTCGGCACACGCGCAGCGCGCATATTTATAAAATCCATTCGACGAGGTCTATGGCCGTGACCATTCGCGAAGAAAAATCGTTTTGCCGGTTATGCATGGCGCACTGCGGCATGGTGCTGAAAATCGATGCCGATAATCATCTGCTGTCGCTGCATGGCGACCGCGACGATCAGCAGACCTTGGGCTACGCCTGTTTCAAAGGTTTGCAGGCGCCGCAGACACATTATTCGCCCGAGCGTATTCTGCGGCCATTGAAGCGGCAAGCGGATGGCTCGTTTAAAGAAATCGCGCTGGAAACCGCGCTCGCCGAAATCGCCGCGCTCACGAAAAAAATTCTGGCGCGCGATGGCGCGGAAGCAATCGCTGGTTATCGCGGCTCGCAGGGCATCATTACTTCGTCGGCGGCGCTGATGTTGCCGGCGTGGCTGCGCGCCATCGGCTCGCCGAAATTTTTTACCTCCGCTACCATCGATCAATCGGCGAAACTGGTTTCGCTCGGTCGCATCGGTTTGTGGCCGGCCGGTCGGGTGCCGTTTCAACAGGCCGATGTGTTGATGATTTTCGGCGGCAACCCGCTGCTGTCGATCTCCAGCAACAGTTTCGATATTCGCAATCCGCAAAAGCGTTTGAAGGCGGCGCGCGAGCGCGGCATGAAATTGATCGTGATCGATCCGCGCGCCACCGAAACCGCGCAGCACGCCGATTTATTTTTACAGCCGCTGCCTGGCGAAGATGTAACGATCGCGGCGGGGCTGCTGCATATTATTCTACGCGAGGGTTGGCAGGATAAAGAATTTTGCGATGCCTATGTTTCGCAGTTGGAAGAATTGCGCGCCAGCGTCGCACCGTTTACGCCGGACTACGTCGAGCGCCGCGCCGGTGTGCCGCAAGCACAATTATTGGCGGCAGCGGCGATGTTTGCGCGCGATGGCCGCCGCGGTCCGGTCGCCAGCGGCACCGGGCCGAATATGTCGCAGCACTCGAATCTCGCCGAACATTTATTCGAATGTTTGAATGTGGTGTGCGGGCGTTATCTGCGCGAGGGCGAGCGCATTCCGAATCCCGGCGTGTTGGCGCGGCGCTGGCCGCGCAAGGCGCAGGTGATGCCGGCACCGCGCTGGTGGGAGCACGGCTTTAAAAGTCGCATCGGCGGTTTTGGCGTGATCGACGGCGAAATGATGACCGGCATTCTGGCCGACGAAATTCTGCAGCCGGGCGCGGGCCAAATCAAAGCGTTGTTCAACGATGGCGGCGGCATCGTCAACGCGGTGCCCGATCAGCCGAAAATCACTCGCGCGTTGCGCAATCTGGAATTGCTGGTCAGCATCGAACCGTTTATGACGCCGACTGCGCAGCTATCGCATTACATTATCCCACCGAAAATGCATTACGAGCGCGCTGATCTGCCGATGTATTGGTACGAAAGCATCATCTATCCCGAACCGTTCACGCGCTACACACCGCCGATGCTGGCGCCGCCGGAAAACTCCGAACTGGTCGATGACTGGTATGTGTTCTGGTCGGTAGCGAAGCAACTTGGCCTGAGCGTCGATTACGACGGCGTGCTGTTGAATATGGTCGATGCGCCGAGCACCGACGATTTGCTGGCGATTATCGCGCAGCGCTCAGGGACGTCGCTCGATGAGATCCGTAAACATCCGCTCGGCCTGCGCTTCGATAGCGAGCCGCAATATGTCGAAGCGGGCGAGCCGAACAACACCGATCGCTTTACCGTGATGCCGCCGGATGTGTTTGCCGAGATGCGCGAGGTCGCGAACGAAGCAATCGATATCGGCATGCAGATGAAAAACGGCGAGCGCGCCACGCATCTGCTGGTGGTGCGCCGGCAGCGCGATATGTATAACTCGACCGGCCGCTTTGTCGCGACTATTCGGGAACGCCTGCCGCACAACCTTGCGTATCTGCATCCCGACGATCGTAATGCGCTGGGTATCGCCGCCGATGCTGAGATCGACATCAGCGGCGATCATGGTAGCATTCGCGCCATCGTTGCCGACGACGCGACACTGCGGCGCGGCGTGCTGTCGATGAGCCACGGCTTCGGCGGTCTGCCCGATCGCGACAGCGATTATGCAACGCAGGGCGTCAGCACCAATCTGTTGACCAGTACTTCCGAAAATTTACAGACGATTAATGCCATGCCACAGATGTCGGCGCTGCCGGTGCAAGTTCGGGCTTGCACCAGCTAGCGCTTGCACACATTAATCGAGGGAAAGCAGCACACCAAATCGTTGAGTTAAAAAAACTTTATGCTGCGATAGCCAGGCGTCGATGCCTCCCCTATCCTGTAAAAATAATTAACCAGCGACAGGATACCGCAATGTTTATTTCCCTCCGTCACTTGTTCCGTAGCCGCTTGCTCGGCGCCTTGATGATGTTGTTAGCCAGCGCACAGCCGCTGCAAGCGGAAGAAACGCCGGGCGCCGTAGTGGTGTCCGATGTCACAGTCCCTAATGCCGCCGCTACGGTGGCACAACTCGTCGCCGACAGCGTGGTTATAAAAGCCGGCAGTTTCAAGATGGGCGACGCCGCGCTGAAAAATGCCGGTCCCGTACACGATGTGAAAATACATGCGTTTGCGATCGGCAAATATCTGGTGACACGCGGCGATTTTGCCGCATTTATCGGCGACAGTAATTATCAGGCTGGCGAAGGTTGGCACAAGGCGCGCTTTCGGCAGAGCGATCGCGATCCCGTGGTGAACATCGGTTGGAGCGATGCGCAGGCATTCGCCACCTGGCTCAGTAATAAAACCCACAAAAAATTTCGGCTGCCGACCGAGGCTGAGTGGGAATATGCCGCGCGCGCCGGCACTGCCACCAAGTTTTATTGGGGCGACGCCGCTGGCGCGAATCAAGCCAACTGCAACAGCTGCGGTAGCCGCTGGGATGGCGACAGCACCGCACCGGTCGGCAGCTTCGCGGCGAATCCGTGGGGGCTGTTCGATATGGCCGGCAACGCCGCCGAGTGGACCCAGGATTGCTACAGCGAAACGTATCAACAAGCGCCGACTGATGGCAGTGCGGTTG
>DATIED010000577.1:0-4388 GCA_035455965.1 Spongiibacteraceae bacterium | reverse complement strand
GCAAGCTTTTATTCGCCCGTCGCCCTCCGAAGGTACGCTTGGTGGCGTCGCGCAGCACACGCGCGAAACCATGCTGCTATGCGAAGCAGCCGGTTACGATGTGATATTGGTGGAGACGGTCGGCGTCGGCCAGAGCGAATATCAAGTGGCCGGCATGGTCGATTTTTTTATGGTCTTGATGCTGCCCAATGCCGGCGATGAATTGCAAGGCATCAAGCGCGGCATCATGGAACTGGCCGATGCGCTGGTGATCAACAAGGCCGATGGCGAAAGTTTGAATCTGGCGACGCGCACGCGCGCGCATTACCAAAGCGCACTCAATCTGCTGCGTCACACCAGCTTCTGGACACCGCAGGTGATGACCTGCTCGGCCCTGCAGAAGCAAAATATCGAAGCGGTGTGGGGCATGCTCAGCGACTATCAGGTTGAAGCTCGAAAAAACGGCTGGCTGCAAGAGAAACGCGCGCGTCAGGCAAAAGCCTGGATGCACCAGTTGATTCATGAAATGCTATTGTTGCGGCTGCGGCAGAATCCACAGGTACGCGCCGCCATGCCGGATCTGGAACGGCGCGTGATCGACGGCTCGACCACACCGTATCTGGCGGCGAAGACGTTGATCGATATGCTGTAAGAGACAGTTGTTAGTTGTTGGTGGTTAGTTATTGGTTGGAAAAGCCGTAACTAACAACTAATAACCAACAACTAACAACTATTCTGCGGAGATTTAAAAATGGCATCCCCCTACGAACTTTTAGGCGGCGAGCAAGGCGTGCGCAACCTCGCCAGCGTGTTCTACGACGTGATGGATGAATTGACCGAGGTCGAGGATATTCGCAAGATGCATGCGCAAAATCTCGGCGAGATCAAAGATAAACTGTACGAGTATCTGTCCGGCTGGATGGGCGGGCCGGCGCTGTACGCCGACAAACACGGCGTATGCTTGACCAAACCGCATAAGCCGTATGCGATTGGCCCCGCCGAGCGCGATCAATGGCTTCTGTGCATGGACGAAGCATTGCGCCGCGTCGATGCCAGCGCCGAAGTGCGAGCGATGTTGAAAGGGCCTATGTATGCCATCGCCGACGCGATTCGCAATACCGACGGCAGCTCCTGCCCCAGCGGCCACGATACCGACAGTTGCGAAGAGTAACGGCAACCATTCCACAATATGACTGCTGCGGAGCATAAGGTTATTCCTACCCGGTGCTCGGCAGTCGCTGCAATTTTACGGTAGCATCTGCACTACATTTATTTGCAGCTTAATTAGAGCCTATCTCAAAATTAATGAACGCAGCAGTTTTGAGATAGGTTCGTGCAGGTGTAATAAGACAATGCCGACGCAAATGGCGCCGCAAAATACTTTCAAAGTTATTCTTCCCTACCTTATTTTATTATTGCTGGGTGCGCTCGTATGCGCGCCGATGCTTTGGTATGGCGCTTCGAATGGCCATAGCATCGAATACAATCTGGTGTGGCTGCAAAATTTCTCCGCGCAATTGGCGCAGGGCGATCTCTATCCGCGCTGGTTGATGGGTATGAATCACGGTGCCGGCAGCCCGGTATTTTATTTTTACGCGCCACTGCCGTTTTATATTTTATCGCTGCCGGTATGGTTGTTCGGCGGCAGCAAATTAATCGTGCAGCTCGGCATCGGCGAGTGGCTGTTAATCGCCCTGTCGGGGATGACGTTTTATCGTTTTGCGCGCGCTAATTTCGCGACCGGGCCGGCCTTGTTGGCGGCATTTCTGTACATGGTATTGCCATACCATTTCGAGATCGATTTATGGCGGCGCCAGGATATCGGCGAGCTGACCAATTACATCTGGATGCCGCTGGTGCTGCACTACACCGATCGCCTGTTTAACGGCGAGCGCGTTATCGCGGGTTTGGCATTGAGCTATGCGGCGATGGTATTGACGCACCTGCCGTCGACGCTGTTATTTTCCATCGGGCTCGGCGCCTACGTACTCGTAGTGACGTGGCGGCGCCATCGCGCCGCGCAGTTGCTGCCGTTCGCCATCGCCATCGCCGTCGGTTTGCTGATCACGGCGCTGTACTGGATACCGGCTTTATTCAGCGAGCAATATGTGCGCGCCGATAAATTATGGACGCCGTACTTCGATTTCCATTATTGGTTTTTCGAACTCGACGATCTGCCGAAAGCGATCGGTCACGACAATAAATTCGCGCGGCGTCTATTCGAGATGATCGGTCTGACTTCGGCGATATTCGCGATCGCCTGGGTCAACGCTTATCGCTGGCGCCATGTGGTCGGCAGAACGGCCCTGTTCTCGGTGTTGACGCTGATCGGCGTGGCATGGTTTCTAATGTCGTCGTGGTCGGAAACGGTATGGGAAACGCTGCCCGAATTATGGAAGGTGCAATTTCCGTGGCGCATCACCATGGTAGTGGATCTGGCGACCGCGATTGTCCTGCTGCATAGCCTGCATTGTTTACAACAATATCGCGATCGTATTTCCGGTCTGGTATTGGCGATCGTCGCATGTCTGCTCGTCTACAGCTTTGCCAGCGCCGATGTGCTGCGCAAATTGGATCCGTTCGACAATGCCTGGTGGGTGACCGGCCGCGACCAGGCGGTGCGCAATGGCCTCGATGCGCCGGAGTACACCACCAAGTGGAATCCCTCCAATGTCGCCGATACCGGCACCGCGATCGACGGTATGCAAGAACTCGGATACGACCAGGCGCAGGGCAACATAGCCGTGACGAGCTGGCTGCCACGCCATATCGAATTGGCCGTCGATCTGCAACACGCAACGCAGTTGCGTATTCGTCAGTTTTATTTTCCCAATTGGCGCGTGTTGTCGAGCGGTGGTGAGACACTGACGCTGCAACCGGAGCCGGCGACGGGTCTGTTAACGCTGCAATTACCTGCCGGAAACTACACGCTCGATTTACGTTTGGTCGCGTTGCAACAAGAGAAGGTGGGTGCGCTGATCAGCGTTGCCGGATTACTGTTGTGGTGTGGCTGCCGGTGGTGGGGACGGCGGGGTCGTAGGTCGGACTTCAGTCCGACACAGGAGCGAACAAAAAAGTCGGACTGAAGTCCCTACAAAAATCGGATCAAGACATGGAAAATAATTCGCAGTCGACACGGGTAGCCGATAAACCAGCCGCTGTGCGTGCTCCGGTGAGCTTTGCGGAAGCTTTTCGCTTCTGGTTGAAACTAGGCTTTATCAGCTTCGGTGGCCCGGCCGGGCAAATTGCTATCATGCATCAGGAACTGGTGGAGAATCGCCGCTGGATCAGCGAAGCGCGTTTTCTGCACGCACTGAATTACTGCATGGTATTGCCGGGGCCGGAGGCGCAGCAACTCGCTACCTATATTGGCTGGTTGATGCATAAAACCTGGGGCGGCATCGTCGCCGGCGCGCTATTTGTATTGCCGTCGCTGTTTATTTTGATCGCGTTATCGTGGCTGTACATCGCATATGGCGAAATCACCTGGGTGGCGGGATTGTTTTACGGCATCAAGCCGGCCGTTACCGCCATCGTATTGCACGCAGCGCATCGCATCGGCACGCGCGCGCTGAAAAATAAATGGTTATGGGCAATTGCGGCAGCGGCGTTTGTTGCCATTTTTGCATTGCAGACGCCATTTCCGCTTATCGTCGCGGTCGCGGCGCTGGTCGGCTATATCGGCAGCCGCATCGCACCGAATAAATTCAGCGCTGGCGCAAGTCACGATGCGAAGCATTCATCGTTCGGCCCGGCAGTGATCGACGACCATACACCGACACCCGCGCATGCGCTATTTAGCTGGCCGCGTTTTTATCGCGTGTTAGCGGTGGGGTTATTGTTGTGGTGCGCGCCGATGACTCTGTTGTTCATAGGTTATGGCTGGCAGCACACACTGACTCAGATGGGCTGGTTTTTCAGCAAGGCCGCACTGCTGACCTTCGGCGGCGCCTATGCGGTATTGCCCTATGTATTTCAAGGCGCAGTTGAGCACTACGGCTGGCTCAGCGCGACGCAGATGATCGATGGCCTGGCGCTCGGCGAAACCACGCCTGGCCCATTGATCATGGTGGTGGCCTTCGTCGGTTTTGTCGGCGGCTATCTCCAGGCCTTGTTCGGGCCGGAGCATTTGGTGCTGGCCGGTGCGCTCGCTGCGACGCTGGTCACCTGGTTCACTTTTCTGCCGTCGTTTATTTTTATTCTGCTCGGCGGTCCGCTGATCGAAACCACGCACAACGATTTGAAATTCACCGGCCCGTTGACCGCCATCACCGCTGCGGTGGTCGGCGTGATCGTTAATCTGGCGCTGTTTTTCGGCTACCACGTGTTGTGGCCGCAGGGCTTTGCCGGTGCCTTCGATGCTATCTCGGCGCTATTGGCGGTCGGCGCTGCGTTGGCGCTGTTTCGTT
>DATIED010000576.1:0-3116 GCA_035455965.1 Spongiibacteraceae bacterium | reverse complement strand
GCCGAAGCGCATTCGTTCCGCGCTGCGTTGGCGAAAAAAGCCTACGAAGAAGCCGGCGTGAGCCCGAAAGATGTCTCGCTCGCCGAAGTCTACGACTTATCGTCGGCACTCGAATTGGACTGGATGGAATACATCGGCCTCTGCCAGCCCGGCGAAGCCGAGCATATGTTGCGCGCCGGCGACACAAAAATCGGTGGCCGCGTACCGATCAACCCGAGCGGCGGTCTGGCCTGTTTCGGCGAAGCGGTACCCGCACAGGCATTGGCCCAGGTTTGCGAACTGACCTGGCAACTGCGCGGCGAAGCCGGCGATCGCCAGGTTCAAAATGCCAAGGTCGGCATCACCGCGAACCAAGGTTTATTTGGGCACGGCTCGTCGGTGATTCTCACCAAGTAACCGTTGTTGGTTAAAAAAGGGGCAGCTTTCGCTGCCCTTTTTTATTAACTGTTACACACTGTAGGTCGGACTTCAGTCCGACGCGGCGTTAAATTGTACCGCTGCTGTCGGACTGAAGTCCGACCTACATAACTGGCTATTCACTGGCAACCGGCTTTGCATCGTACTCAGCCAAATCCGGAGTACTAATTAAGATCGGACTTGTTAAACTGCGCGCCTTGATCGTGCTCGATCCAATACGAATCCAATAGTGAGCAGTACCAGTGAGTGGTAGTGGAGAGTGGTAGTGGAGAGTAATAGCGTTGATTTTTAGCCGAATTTATCAGTTTGCGCCCTCCAGTTCAGGAGTGGATATCGCCCTGAACCCCGCCCTCCCCGGCAGCAATGAAGATGATATTCATCGGAGTCTGTTTGATTCGCTGCGCGCATCTTTTCACAGCAATACACGCCGCCAGCAGGGAATGTTTAACCCCGAATCTTCGAGCGCGGCCTTGCAAGCCGGCGTTGCCGATTACCACAGCAAAACGCTCGATGCTGACAAACTCGGCGCTCGATTGACCGAGACATTCAGACAAGAACTTCAGGACAGTAATCTACAACACGCCTGGTATTTCTGGCTGGTTGTCGAGCAAAGCGGCGAGACCGAATTTATTTATCTGTTTCTGCTCAAGCACGACGAAAGCTACCACTTATCGCCCCAGCATACCGTTATGCTCGATGGTGCCCTGCGCCTGGATCGAGTCCACTACGCGGTCAAAGTAAACCTTAGCGAATGGAAGGCGCAGTCAGATAGCTGTCTGACTTATTTAGCACCCAAAAATCAGCAGCCGATCACCCTTGTCTGGAAGACATTGATTGGCTTTGCCGAAAATACCGATCAGGCAGAAAAAACCGCAACTCTGCTCACGGCGATCGATCGTTATGCCGATAATCTTCCTGAAGAAAAAGAGCATGAATACCGCGCAAAAATCGCCGAGTATTGTCTCGACCAGGATCGCATCGGCGCGCCGGTAGAAATAAAAGAGCTGTCGCGACATGTCGACGAGGAGGCTCCGAGCGCGCTGCTGGATTTCCTCGCAGGGCATATCGAAGAACCAGGCGCCCCACTCTATACCGATCGCAGACAGCTAAAACGCTACACCCGTTTATTTGGCAGAGATAACGATCTGAGCATTGGTTTTTCCACGCAGATGCTCGGCAGCCACATTATTTATGATGAGCGTGCCGAGACTCTCACCATTCGCAGCATTCCCAAATCGCTCAAATCGCAACTTTCCCGCTACGCTAAAAAAGCCGAATAACCGAATACGCGGCAATAAATTACCAAAGCGAGACCTGAAGTCTTGTATCCCCCCTTACACTCGAACTCAGGTTGATACGCACAGCGGAAGTACCCTCCATGAACTCATGGTGGTCGAAGCAAAGGGCATGCTGGAAATCGGTACGCTGGAGGAGTACAGCACACCATCTGGTTCTTGCGGTCGCCATCAGGCGGCGCGCGCGGCCATTAGTCGCATGCAGGTATCGCAAAAACATCGACCCAGGCCGTCATAGGCTGATTCCCTCCAAGTAATACAAATTCTTAATCAGGCCAAGAATATGGGACCAAAGACCTATTTTGCTTTGCCCCTATCTTCGTTAGGCTCTCAAAACTCGTTGAGGCATTAAATGTCTCTGGGTATACCGCGTGAGGGGCGCTGAAATGAGAGTTATTAAAGTCGCATTTGCCTTAACCTTGCCGGTTGTTGATTTGCATGTTCGATTGCCTCTTTACTTGAGGCTCAATCGTGATTAATGCCCCACACACTCATTACCTGGCATGTCACGAATGCGATCTGCTGCAGCTCGAAATCGAATTGACGCCGGGCTCGATTGCGCGCTGCTGCCGCTGCGGTGCCGTATTGTTTCGTAATAGTCCCAATGCTCTCGAACGCGCGCTGGCGCTGACGGTGGGAGCAGCGCTGCTGTTTATTATCTCCAATGCATTTCCAGTCATGGGTTTAAAGGTTAATGGCGATGTGGTGCAAGCGACATTGATCGGTACAGTCGTGGTGCTGTATCGCGATGGCATGTGGCTGATTGCAGCGCTGGTCGCATTTACCACCGTCCTCACCCCACTGCTGGAAATAATGGCGATGCTTTACCTCTTGCTGCCATTGCAGCTACAGCGTGTAACGTATGAACCATCGGCAATTTTTCGTACGTTATTGCAGGTCCGCGCCTGGCGCATGATCGAAGTATTTGTGATTGGCGTGCTGGTCGCACTGGTCAAGCTCGAACATTTAGCCGAAATCATCCCAGGTATTGCGTTGTGGTCGTTTGCGGCACTGATGCTGCTGTTGACTGCCGCGTCAGCGGCATTTGATCCGCGAGCGCTATGGGCTCGCTTCGAGGCGACGCGATGACGACACAGTGGATTTCTGCCGCCAGTCGAAGCCTGGCCTGTTGCCACAGTTGTAATTTTCTGAGCAGGCTTGGCACGCACGGTGCGGCCTTATGTTGCCCACGTTGCGGCGCGCAATTGCATCTGCGTAAGCCCGATAGCATCGCGCGCACGTGGGCATTTTTAATTGCTGCAATAATCGCCTACATTCCAGCGAATCTGCTGCCAATGATGTACACAAGATCGCTATTCGGCGCACAGAGCGACACGATTATGAGCGGCGTGGTGTATCTGTGGACGTCGGGATCCTGGCCGCTCGCAGTCATCGTGTTTATCG
>DATIED010000575.1:0-3600 GCA_035455965.1 Spongiibacteraceae bacterium | reverse complement strand
CTCGGCGAGCCCTGGTTATTGACGATAAAAAAACCATTGCCGTTGATCGCCAGATCGAGACTATTGTTGGTGATATTGATATTGCCCTGACTGAATTGTTGGGCAATCGAATTCACCAATACACCGCTACCGGGTGTACGCGAACCGGTACCCAAAATCGAATTCGCGTATACATCGCCAAATTGCGTACGCGACTCCTTGAAGCCGGTCGTACTCGCGTTGGCGATATTGTTGCCGGTAACCGCCAGATCCTGGTTGGCTGCCCGCAGACCACTGAGTGCCGTATTAAATGACATGATCGATTTCTCCCACTACGCCAAAAATATGTCGAATTAACTGTCGAACAGCCGATAAAAGCTCTAACACATACATTTAGCCGCGCCGCTGTAGAGGCAGCGCAGCGCTATAAAATATTTTTCACATCGGACAATGCCACCGGGCCCACCGCGTTGACATTCAACATCACCGCCTGATTGGCGCCGATGGTGACGCTATTGACGTTATTGCCGATATAGGTCTGAACTTTGGTCGGATCGCCCTTGCCCTTCGCCAGTACTTCGAAGCGATAGGTACCCGCATCCACCTTGGTGGTGCCGTCGGTTTTCGTGCCGTCCCAGGCAAACGGCAGATCGCCAGCGGCCTGGCTGCCCAAATTCTTGGTCATGACAAGATTGTTTTTGCTGTCGTAAATATTCATCACCAGATTGGCGGTGCTATTGTCGAGGCTCATGGTGCCCTGCACGTACGAGTCCTTCGGTAGATAGCCCGTTGCGGTCGGTACCTCCACGGTGCGTCCCACCAACGACGAAGCCTGCAAAGCCTGGCTCGATTGCATATTGTTGGACAGAGAGCTCACTGTGGTATTCAGGTTTTGAATGCCTTGCAGCGAACTGAATTGCGCCAATTGCGCGACGAATGCGGTGTTGTCCTGCGGATCGAGCGGGCTCTGATTCTTTAATTGGGTAATCAACAATTTCAAAAATGCGTCCTGCCCCAACGCGGTACCGCTACTGCCCGTAGTGCTGGTATTGGTATCGGTCGCGGTCGAATTCTTTTTATTCAGCGCCGCCAGAATATCGGCTGAATTCCCTGCGCTGGTATTGCTAACAGTAGTCATTTAAAACTCTCCTGAATTCACTGGCCGCGACGCGCGCTGCTGCCTTAAAGAAACCTACTGGCCTAACGATAAGAGACGCTGCGCCATGGTTTTCGCCGACTGCAACATTTCGACATTGATTTGAAACGAGCGCGAAGCGGAAATCATATCCGCCATTTCCTCTACGACATTGACGTTGGGATACAACACATAGCCGTCTTTATCGGCGAGCGGATGGCTCGGCTCGTAGCGACGCTCCAATGGCGCCTGGCTCTCGACCACGCCGAGCACCTGCACGCCGGCGCCCTCTTCGCCCGCATTCGGCGCTTCCGGCCAACCAGCGGCGGCATCGAGTGCACTTTTCTGCACGGCGGCAAACACCGGATGGCGCGCCCGATAAACCTGATTGACGCTGCTGGCAGCCGATTGCGCATTGGCCAGATTGCTGGCCACGGTATTCAGGCGAACGCTCTGTGCGTTCATACCCATGCCGGCGATATCGAATAAGTTGGCGTATGACATAACGATCGCTCTCTACACTTTCAATTTCTACTTACTGCCCTTGAATCGCCATCTGCAACCCTTTGAAGCGGGTATTCAGAAACGACAAACTCGCCTCGTAATTCATGGCATTTTTTGCGAACTGCGCCATTTCCTGATGTTCTTCGACGGTGTTGCCATCGATCGAAGGCTGGCTCGGTACTTTGTATAACAAATCGCCGTCACCATCGTCGGAGTTCAGACTCAGATGGCGTTCGTTGGTGCGCTGCGGTTTGCCAGCCGCCGTCATCGCGCCCGACGACTGACCTTTTGCGTTATCTAATAAGCTGGAAAAATCGACGTCGCGCGCCTTGAAGTTAGGCGTATCGACATTAGCGAGGTTGTTGGCCAGCACTTCGGCGCGATGCGAGCGCAAGTACAGAGCTTGCTCGTGGATGCCGAGTGCGTTGTTGAAACTGATGGCCATATGGATCGCTCCGTAGCTGCGCACAATGCGCGCCAATACTATTCACGAATAGCAACAGAGCAATGGCCGTACCAAAGTTTTATGTGGCTGTTTTAGCTGGATTTTATAAGTTTCAAAGCGATCCGCGGCAAGCGCGGGCGGCAAGCGGCTGCCGCTCTCAATGAGAAGCGGCAAAGGGTGTAGCGGGTTTTAGAACAAATTAAATTGCGCGGTAGATGATGCCGGGGCTGCACTGCACCATCTGATAATAATCGCCGACATCGGTCAGCCCTTCGGAAGCACCCAGAATCAAATAGCCGCCCGGACGCAGATTGGCGTGCATACGCCACAAAATATCGAGCTTGCGCTCGCCGGCAAAATAAATCAGCACATTGCGGCAGAAAATAATGTCGAACTTGCCCAATGTCAGATAGCTATCGAGCAAATTGAGCGATTGAAAACGCACGCGTTGGCGCACTTCCTTTTTTACCCGCCAACGGTCGGCGACCACCGGCTCGAAAAAGCGCTGCAGACGCTCGGGCGATAAACCGCGCGACAACGACAATTGATCGTATTCGGCATTTTTACAGGCTTCCAGCATTGAGCGCGACAAATCCGTGGCGACAATCTCGACCGGCTGCCTGGCCGCACCGAAGCTGCCGGCGCGGGCCTCCTCGGCGATCATGCTGATCGAGTAAGGCTCTTGCCCCGAAGAGCATGCCGCCGACCAGATCCGGATTGGCCCGCTGGCCGAGCGCTGTAATTCGGGCAGCAATTTCTCGCGCAGAATGTTGAAGGGATGGGCATCGCGGAACCACAGAGTTTCGTTGGTGGTCATCGCATCGACGACCGCTTCGCGCAGCCCGCGCTGCGAGTTATTGCGCATCAGCTCGATCAGGCCGTGTAGATTTTCAACCTTATATTCGCCTAACAGTCGAGCTAAGCGGCTGGTGACCAGGTATTGCTTGTTGTCGCCCAATACGATGCCGCAAGCCTTTTCGAGAAACGCCCGAAATTCTTCGTAATGTTCGCGCGCCAATGGCACAACCGGGCGACCGGGACTTTGCAGGGAGCCGGGGCTCTGCGGGGGCTGGTGCTTCATCGTAATCCTATTCTATATGGCGACAATCTAAAGACACTTAGCGATCGCCACAATCGCCAAGCCCAATAACTACGAAGCTCTTTGCACCTTATTCGGTGGAATCGCCGTCGACCGAGCGAATGCGTTGCGCCACCACCGATGCCAGTAAATCGGGATTGAATTTCGCGAGAAACTCATTAGCCCCCACCTTTTTGACCATCGCCTGGTTAAATACACCGCTTAGCGAGGTGTGCAACAGGACGAACAGATCGGATAAGCGCGGGTCCGCGCGCACTTCGGCGGTCAAGGTGTAGCCATCCATTTCCGGCATTTCGATGTCGGAAATCATCATCATGATTTTGTTGGAAACTTGTTCGCCCGAATCGGCAATCTTTTTTAAGTAATCGAGCGCCTGCCGACCATCATTCAATGTTGTAGTTTCAACACCCACCGACTCCACGCAGCGCTTGATCTGTT
>DATIED010000574.1:0-2236 GCA_035455965.1 Spongiibacteraceae bacterium | reverse complement strand
GGATAAAAAACCACCAGCCGACGATTCCTGCGATCGCAACAATCGATACTGCAATTAACGCAAAAATTAGCGGCCGGCGCGCCATCCCTGCTTCAGCGGCCATCGAATCAGGCCGCCCGCTCTAACAGTGGACCGCTGTGGAAACGAAACTCGGTGTCGGCGCCTTCGATCAATTCGCGCTCGCGCGCGGCGAAAAATTCCACGCGCTCCTGAATCGGTTTATCCGCGTAAAATTCGGCGAGCTGCAAATAGTGCTGAAAATGGCGCGCTTCCGATGCCAGCAATCCCAGATAAAACTTTTTCAGCTCATCGTCCAGCAGCGGCGCCAGGCGCGCGAAGCGCTCGCACGAACGCGCTTCGATAAATGCGCCGATGATTAATGTATCGATTAATTTAGCCGGTTCGAAGGTGCGCACATGTTTATGCAGGGCGCCGGCATAGCGCGCCGGCGTGGTCTGCACGTAATTGATACCGCGCGCCGTCATGATCGACAACACCTGCTCGAAATGGCGCAATTCCTCGCGCGCGAGGCGCGACATACGCTGCAATAACTCCGGCTTATCGACGTAGCGATACAACAGATTCATCGCCGTGCCGGCCGCTTTTTTTTCGCAGTTGGCGTGATCGATCAATAATAAGTCGGGCGCCGCCAAGGCATTTTGCAACCAGGCATCGGGCGTTGGACACGGCAGGAAAGCTAATAGATGGCGAAGATCAGGCATAGCGTAATTCGAACGGACTGGAAAGGCCGCCAGTATAACGAATTCAGTGCGCTATTCGAGTGCTTGTAGTCGACAGTGAAGCGGAGGAGGCAACACGTTGCGGAGAAATACCTCCTGCTACGCAGAAGGAGCAAGATATAAATCGGTGTCGCGTATTAGTTTGCACTGGGCAAGCTGATGCGAAAATTGCGCATCTGGCGCTCGCCGCCCACTTCAACCGATGCGGTAACGATCAGCGAACGCTGCGCCTCGTTGCCGGGCATGATCTGCAGCGGCACGCGCAATGGACGCTCGGCCCGGCTTAAATCGATATGTCGAACCGTATCGCTCAGCAGCGTCAGGCCAACTTGCTTGGTAACACTGACGATCAACTCGCCGCTGTCGAGCGGCGTATTTAATATCAACTCGATGCCGAGCGGTCGACCGGCCGGCGCGCTGCCCGGCATTTGGTAATCGAGCTCGATAGGTGCCGACGGCGTCGGGCTGATGGCACGCTGCGCCCCGTCTTGTTCTCGTTGAGCCTCAAGTTGTTTTCGCTGAGCGCCCAGCTCTTCTCGTTGAGTTTTGTATTCCTCGCTCTGCAACGCAATGGCGGCCACCGCGGCGGCCGCTCTGGGTCCCGCGTCCGAGGTATCGCGGCTGCACGCGGCGAGCAGCAACAGCGGCGGAATAATTGCCAACTTCGCTAAATATTTCATATCGCCTGTACCGAAACGTTGAAGCATTGGGTTGCCCGCGGCACGCTGCCATCGACGGTTGCACTGAGGAAGTCGCCGTGAAAAACTCCGACCACATAATCGCCCGCCGTCAGCGTACGCACGATATTCAGCGTCGAATTAGCCGCGCTGGCCTGCCGATACGCCAACTGCGCGCCGCGCGCCAATAATTCGAAGCCGGCAACACCATCGCTGCTTTGCGGCTCGATGCTAAAGCGAAAATTACCGGCGAACGGCGCACTGAACTTCAGATAGCGGCGCAGCGATAACGCGTTGCGATGCACCTCGCGATAATCATAAATATTATCGGAGCACACCACGCGCGCGACACCGCCCTGCCCCAGCACACCGAGCGTTTGATAGATCGGCAAATCGGTCGGGCTCGGCGCGTTGGTTTCCGCATCCGCAAACGGTTGAATGTCCGCGCCGCCGATTTGCTGCGCATCCAGCAGATTGGCAATACCGTTGGCGAACGCCGGCTGATCGTTTTTCAGATAATAGGCGTAACTGAAGATCGAGGCCAAGGCCGGCGTGTCTTTATAGTGACCGGCAAAGGTTTGCAGCAAACCACCGAGACCGACTCCAAGGCCACTACCGATGGAAAACAACGCGCTTTGCAGTGTCGACTCGGCGTACCAGCCACGCGGATAAGCCGGGTTCGGCGTCGCAATATCGAAATTGAAATCGCTGCCCGGACCGAGCGAGTCGCGGTAGGTCGAGGTGCCCAGCACCAGGCCCGCAAACGCGGTGGCCCAGCCTTCGTCGAAGGCCACGCGCGGGTCCACTTTGTCGGTTAAA
>DATIED010000573.1:0-4230 GCA_035455965.1 Spongiibacteraceae bacterium | reverse complement strand
CTATGTGCAGCCGGCGCTGGTGCAAATGCCGGAGCAAACTGCGATCGTGCGCGAAGAAACGTTTGCGCCACTGCTGTATCTATTGTCGTATCGCGAACTCGATGAAGCGGTTGCGCTGCAGAATGCAGTAGCGCAGGGGCTGGCGTCGGCAATATTCTCGCGCGATCTGCGCGAGGCCGAATATTTTCTCAGCGCGCGCGGCTCCGATTGCGGCATCGCCAACGTCAACGTCGGTACTTCCGGTGCTGAAATTGGCGGCGCGTTTGGCGGAGAGAAAGACACGGGCGGCGGGCGCGAATCCGGATCGGATGCATGGAAGGCCTATATGCGCCGCGCCACCAACACGATCAACTACGGAACTGCGTTGCCGCTGGCGCAGGGTATTCAGTTTTGAAAATCGGGGACAGACCACGATTTCCCATTTTGGTCAGCACAAATGAAAATGCTCCAGCAGTTACGCGGTCAGCGCACCAGCCAGAGCGCGCAGTAATTTTCCGCCATCGCCGTGCCATGCACTGCCATGCATACATGCGAGTGTGGTAGGAGCTGTGGACGCCAGGCGCTCCAACATTTCCGCGGCATTTTTTGTGTGAGAAAAATAATCCATCTGCTGCCGAAAAGCTTCGCTGGGGCCAAGAATATCGGACTCCGTCAACGGCGGCAGATCAGCGCCGCCCTGCGTAAATAAATCGCCGCACAACAGCGTGGCGGTATGTTCTTCGACGAGAAAACCGCACTCCCATGCGTGCGGTAAATGCGGCGCATCCAACCAGCGCACGCGGTGTTGGCCCAATGTGAGCAGTTCGCCATCCGCCAGAGCGATGGGCGCTCGATCGGCGAGATCGCCGATCGACACCATTGCCGCCACCGTGCCGCACAAAGGCACCGCCTGTGGGGCGATGTGCAGCCATTCATTGAGCGCTCCGCACTCGTCGGCTTCGACATGCGAAAAACTGAGATAGCGCAGCCGCTCGATCGGAACCACGCTGGCAACAGCTTCGCGCACCAGCGGAAACAACTTGCGCGGCCCCGTGTGAAATAACAGCGGCGCATCATCCACAATCAGATATTGATTGAAAGAAAATCCGCCGGCGCCCGGGATAACCACCGGCGTGTTGATGCGGTAGATACCCTCCGCAATTTCATGCACGTTGGTTCCAGATTCCCTATTGGTAATCGTCATGGTGGGCTCCTTTGACAAATAAGGCTGGGGCGGCGCGGCTCTATCCAGTTAGCTGCTCGGCAAATTAACCCACTAAAGGACGACCGTCCAGCTCGGCATTACTTTGCGCTTCGCCACCGGCAACCGAAAACTAATACCGAGCCGATTCCACATATTCATTAGTGCCATCGCGCAGGTTAACGCGGCGATTTCGGTATCGGAAAAATATCCGCGACAGATTTATTTACTTAAATTTATCAACAAGTAAATAAACCTGCCCCGGTTATTAAGCCCGCCCCAAAATAAACATGCCAGAGTCAAACGGTCACGCCGCACTCGAAAACTCCAGCTCCAGGAGAGGCACGGTGCAGGAAAGCTTGAGCCTCACACAATGGCCAAAGACGAAATTCAACAGCGGACGTTCACTTTGCAACTGACTCGCCAACATCAATTCGCAACAAATCTGTAATTTTTATTGAGTGGGCTTAGCTCAGCAATTCTGATAGCCTGCTGATGACCGCTGCCTTTCTGAATTGTCATGCTTGTTTTTCACGATTCTTGAGAAATAGGGCGGATTTAAAACGCGCGATCACCGAAAAGAAGCAATAACCATAACAGCCAGGAGGAAAAAGCTATGCGACTAATATCAAGCTTACTTAGCGCAATCGCGCTGGTTTCAGCAGTCAACGCCCATGCTGCCTTGATAGGCAGCGCGGACGGTCTGACTGTCTACGACACCGACCTCAACGTCACCTGGCTGTCTAACGCCAACCTCGCCGCCACCAATACCTTCGGCCTGTCCTACGGCGTTAACTACGGTACCATTATCGGCAACGGCGACACGACCGTCATTAACAGCAACGGCACAATGACCTCGGCCGGAGCGATCAAATGGATTACCGCACTGAACGCCGCTAATTACCTGGGCTATAACGATTGGCGTCTGCCCGTGGCTGGAAATTGTTTGGCCAGCTATTTCTGCACTGACAGCGACTTGGGACATCTGTTCTACAACGAACTGGGCGGCGTAGCGGGCCAACTCCTTAACGTCTCGCACAACTCCAACTACGACTTGTTCCAGAACATGTCACTCAGCATTCCCACTCCATACGGGTACAGCCTCATCGGCCAGTTCTGGGCCGGCACAATGACCATGCAGCCTTGGCAAGCACAGTACCTCGACTTGGGCGGTTACCAGTACCAGTACATCTATGGCCAACTTGCGTACACGATGGTTGTCCGCTCCGGGCAAGTCGATGCCGTTCCGGTTCCTGCGGCGGCGTGGTTATTTGGCACGAGCCTGCTGGGATTAACCGGTTTGGTACGCAAGCGTGGAATCGCTTAATCGAGTTTATGTGTTGACCACGGCGGCCTTTGAGCCGCCGTTTTTTTAGAATTAATTTTAAAAAATTGAATGACAATGTCCGCGACAAATTTATTTACTTAAATTTATCAACCAACAAATAAATCCGTTCCGGTTATTACGTGGATTTTTTCCAGCTATAGAATCAACAGAAAGCTGCCGCCACTGCACGATCAATCGACGACTCAAACCGACGGATAGATCGCAACATCGATCGCTGCGGAGCGGCGCTTTTCCAGCATTACCGCATATATCGCCACACCAAGCCCGAGCACTGTAACTACTGCGGCAGCGAGCGGCAGTTCGAGCAAACCATTGCCGCGCGTAATGACTGTGCCGCCGAGCCACGCGCCCATTGCATTGCCGAGATTGAACGCAGCGATATTCAAACTCGAAGCGAGACTTTCACCCCCGCCGGTAGCCTGCGACAGCACACGAAGTTGCAGCGGTGCGACGGTCGCGAATGCGGTCATGCCGAGTAAACCGGTGAATACGACGGCCGCAGATTTATGCGGCATTGCAAATGTCATCGCTACCAATACCAGCGCGAGTGCGATAAGGCTGCCAATTAATGTCGGCACCAGTTTGCGATCGGCGAAGCGGCCGCCGAGCACATTGCCGATGATGAGGCCGGCGCCGAATACCAGCAGGATCGGCGACACCGATTTTTCCGAGAAGCCGGAGACTTGCATCAGCAGCGGCTGAATATAAGTGAACACGACAAACACACCGGCAAAGCCGAGTACAGTCATCAACAGGCCGAGTAACACCTGTGGGCGCGCAAGAATTTTCAGCTCATCGCGAAATGCCAGCGGTGCATTCTGATTTTTTTCGGCCCGCACAAACACCGCGAGCACAACCATCGCCACGGCGCCAATCACCGCGACCGCCCAAAATGTCGAGCGCCAGCCGCATTGCAGCCCGAGCCACGCACCCGCCGGCACCCCGAGTAAATTGGCTACTGTGAGCCCGGTGAACATAGTGGCGATCGCAGAGGCCTTGCGATCCTCCGCCACCAGACCGGTCGCCACCACCGAGCCGACCCCGAAGAAAGTACCGTGCGCGAGCGACGTGATCACGCGCGCCACCATCAGCGCCGCATAGGTTGGCGCCAGTGCGCAGGCGATATTGCCGATGGTGAAAATCGCCATCAGCGCGATCAAAGTGGTTTTGCGCGGCAGCCTGCCGGTCAAAGCGGTCAGCAGTGGCGCGCCGACGAACACGCCGAGCGCATAGCCGGTGATAAGCAATCCGGCACTGGCGATCGAGATATGAAAGTCGGTAGCGACCTGCAGCAACAGACCCATGATCACGAATTCGGTGGTACCGATGCCGAAGGCGCCGGTAGTCAGCGCATAGAGCGCGAGTGGTGGCTTGTTCGCGATAGGGTTGGCGATGGGGTTGGCGGTGGTCATCATGTTGTCCGGCAGGTAGATAGATGTAGCGAGCTTAGAGGGTTGCATCTTCAGTAAAAACCGCCAATATGGTTAATCACTTTCAACGCTTCGTTGAAAGTCTATTGAGTTGATCACCATGGATCGCCTTACCGATATCGCCCTGTTCCTGCGCGTGCTGGACGCCGGCTCGATCAGCGCGGCCGCGCGCAATCTGGACCTGTCGGTTGCGGTGGCGAGCAAACGCCTGCAGCGGTTGGAGAAAGATCTCGGCGTGCGCCTGCTGCACCGCACCACGCGCCAGTTGCGAC
>DATIED010000572.1:0-4463 GCA_035455965.1 Spongiibacteraceae bacterium | reverse complement strand
CGATGCCGGTCGCCACAATCAGCGTTTTGGTATTCGCCAACAGCCAAGCAGCATGCACCAGGGCGTTGCGCGTCACCGCCTCGGGAATCCACAATGCGGCGTAGCCCCAAGTCTCCAAGCGCTGCGCAAATGCCGCAGCCTCCGGTGCCGTCATGTTGTCGGTAAAATTCCAAACCGCCAGTTTGCCCAGTTGCATACCGCCCTCCAAATTTAGTCGAGAAACTTCTCTTTAATCGCGGCGATCCTCCGCCGCAACCTCATCGTTCGCAAGGCGAGCGACAAAGCGCTCCAATGGCCGACCCAGCAACAAGATGGCCATGGCCAGCACAATGCCAAATGCAGCGATGGCTAAATCGGCCACGCCACAGACAACCCCAAGAATGGCGCAACCCCATATCGAAGCGGCAGTAGTCAATCCCTGGATGTGCGACTCGCCATCGCGCATGATCACTCCGGCGCCTACAAACCCTACGCCAGTTACTACGCCTTGGGCCACGCGGCTGATGGCATCGGCATCGCCGATATGCGCCGCCATCAGTGTCGCCATCGCCGCGCCCAGCGCTACCAGGCCGTGAGTGCGCATTCCAGCGGATTTATGTCGCAAAAAGCGGTTCAGCCCGATGAGGGAGCCACCGAGCACCGCAAGCAGCAGGCGTAGTCCCGTATCCAGATAACCCGGCTCAAACAAAGCTGTCATTACAAGACCTATCTCTAATCGGCGATTCGCGCCGAGTGTGTCATTTTCCAGATAGAGAGGCGAGCATCAGATTTGACAATGATTCTCATTTGTACTATCTTTCCACCATCGACAACCGCCGTTAGACGGGTTTTATTTATGTACGTCTGTCTCTGCAAAGGCATCACCGACTCCCAAATCCGCAACGCTGTTGCCGATGGCACGACCAGCTATCGTGAGTTGCGCCAAACTCTTGGGCTGAGCAGCCAATGCGGTCGTTGTGCTGTGCAAGCGCGCGAAATTTTTCGCGAAGCATTGCCGGCGCTGCACAATAATACTTCGCTGTTTTATTCGGCGGCCGGTGCCGTCGCTTAACGCCAATCGATTGCCTCGCAATCACTCGTATTCTCATTCTCGTAAATCGCATTCAACACGCCGTTAGATGGTTTGACAGTCGCGGCGTGGGCACGGACAATCGTCGCATCTATTACCAACTTCTGGAGACGGTGCCATGAAAGGCGATGCGAAAGTCATTGAGATTTTAAACAAAGTGCTTGGCAACGAGTTGGTCGCAATCAATCAATATTTTCTTCACTCCCGCATGTACGGTCATTGGGGCTTGAAAGAGCTTGAAGAGCACGAGTACGACGAATCCATCGACGAAATGAAACACGCCGATAAATTGATCAAACGCATTCTTTTTCTCGAAGGCCTGCCCAATCTGCAACATCTCGGCAAATTATTAATCGGCGAGGATCTGGAAGAGGCGATTAAGTGCGATTTGACGCTAGAAAAGAAAGGCTTGCCGGATTTGCGCACAGGTATCGCCTATTGCGAGAGCGTCTCTGATTATATAAGCCGCGAACTACTCGAAGCGATTCTCGAAGGCGAAGAGGAGCATATCGATTGGCTGGAAACTCAACTCGAATTGATCGGTCGCATCGGTCTGCAGAATTATCAACAAAGCAAGATGGGCTCCTAATATTTCTTTCATTTGAGTACGCTCTCCTATGCATAGCGAGAGCGGCTGATGCGCAACAGTAAAACCCAGGTTGTCTAAGCATGCGTCCGCAATCCGGTTCATCGCAACAAACCCCCAATAATAAAGATATTGCCACTGGTGACTGGCGCGTAGTGCGTATGTTGCTACCGTATTTATGGGAATACCGCGGCCGAGTTTTGCTGGCGACGATTTTCTTAGTTGTCGCCAAGCTCGCCAACATCTCCGTGCCGCTATTGATGAAGCAAATTGTCGATAGCCTCAGCCCAACCCATGCAGTACTAATCGTTCCAGCCAGCTTATTATTGACATATGGCTTACTGCGTCTTTCCTCTACATTATTCGGAGAGCTTCGCGATATCGTATTTGTGCGCGTGACACAACGCGCGATGCGACGTATTGCACTCAATGTATTTCGGCATTTGCATGCATTGAGCTTGCGCTTTCATTTGGAGCGGCACACCGGCGGTGTGTCGCGAGATATAGAGCGCGGCACTCGCGGCATTTCCACACTGATGAGTTTTATGCTTTTCAGCATACTGCCAACCCTGCTGGAAATCGGCTTGGTTACCGGTTTGTTGTTCGTTAAATTCGATCACTGGTTTGCTTTGATCGCTTTATCGGCCGTGGTTATCTATGTCGCCACGACTATCGCCATTACCGAGTGGCGGACCAAGCATCGCCGCACTATGAACGACATGGATTCGAAGGCCAACACTAAGGCTATCGACTCTTTGCTGAATTATGAGACGGTAAAGTATTTCGGCAACGAAGAATACGAAGCTCAGCGCTACGACGGCAATTTGCAGCGTTATGAGTCCGCCGCAGTAAAGAATGAAACGTCGCTCGGCTTACTGAACTGTGCGCAGAGTGCGGTCATTGCCCTGGCCGTGTCGGTTCTAATGTGGCGATCTGCGGTAGGCATCGTCGAGCATACGATGACTATCGGCGACCTGGTTATGGTCAACGGTTTGTTGGTGCAGCTGTATATTCCGCTAAACTTTCTCGGCGTGATGTATCGCGAAATCAAGCAGGCGTTAACCGATATGGAAAAGATGTTCAATCTGCTCAACGAAAATCGCGAAATTCAAGATAAGTTGAACGCTCGCGAACTGGATACTACAGCCGGCGCTGCGATGCGGTTTGAACATGTCGACTTTCATTACGATAAAAAACGGCAGATTTTATTCGACGTTAGCTTCAGCGTCCCGGCAGGCCATACCGTCGCAGTGGTCGGATCGAGTGGCGCCGGCAAGTCGACTTTGTCGCGATTATTATTTCGTTTCTACGACGTCAACGCCGGCGGTATTTTTATCGACGACCAGGATATACGCGATGTACGCCAAATCAGCCTGCGGCGCGCGCTGGGCATCGTGCCCCAGGATACCGTGCTATTCAACGACTCTATCTACTACAACATCGCTTATGGTCGGCCCGAAGCGACACGCGAAGAAGTAATCGCTGCCGCCAAAGCAGCACATATCCATGACTTTATCGAAACCCTACCCGATGGTTATGAAGCGACGGTAGGCGAGCGCGGCTTGAAGCTTTCCGGCGGCGAAAAGCAGCGCGTGGCGATCGCTCGCACCCTGCTCAAACAGCCAGCCATTTTAATTTTCGATGAAGCGACGTCTGCGCTCGATTCAAAAACCGAGAAACGTATTCAAGCCGAATTAAAAGAGATTTCCGCCAATCGCACCACGCTGATTATTGCACATCGTCTTTCTACGGTGGTCGACGCCGATCAAATTCTGGTGATGGAGCACGGCCGTATCGTCGAGCGCGGCAATTTTCGCGAACTCATTGAGCACAACGGTAAATTTGCGGAAATGTGGCGTCTCCAGCAAGAGGAAGACGCGCACCGCGCCGAAGCAATTCGTGCGGCATGAAGCTGAAACTTGAGACACCGACTATCAATGCACCGCGGCTTGAGAATGAAATAAATCCGCACGCGGCGCCATATTGAGCAACACCGCTTCGCAATGCCGAAGCGGCATAACGAGTCGAGTGGTGGTCAGCGCGTGGGCAAAACTCTGCATGTGCTGAACCGCGATCTTCGCGACACCGGGCGGCAACCAACGAGCCAGCATTTTTTCGGCAACGCTGTCGCTATGATGCTGCAGAAGACTGAGCACCTGTAGCAGCCATACTTCTCCTTAGCCCAAACAGCGGCAATGCAGGCTACGCACGTCCAACGGCCAGTGCATGATTACCGTGAGCAGCTGCATAAAGGCATCGAAGCCTTCCGCCCCCTCCAAAGTAACTCCCGCAGCCGCCATGCCCTGACGCCAATCCACATGCGCGGCTAGAGGATCGCGCTCGGCGGCGGCACGCAAACGAATAACCATCACCACGAATATTTCCGGCGTACAGAGTTCTTGGAGATACGTTTTAGTGGAATACACCGGTAGCGAATCATACATGGCTGGCTCTCCCTGGATCAGAACTGGTGAGCGCAAATCTAGCAAGAGCAAGCCTCAAATGCAAATGATTCTCATTTATGGCGATGTACCAACTAGAAGCCTGACGAACTATTTATTCACCGTAATTTCATCTTCTTCAACAGGCGATGAAAATTGCTTCGATCCATTCCCGCCAGCCGAGCGGCTGCACTGAGATTATCGCCGCTGCGCCGCAACGCATTCTCAAGCCAGCGCCGCTGAAAAGCCTGCGTCGCTGCAGGCAAAGACATCTCGCTTTCCGGTAGTTCAAGCGCAGCTTCGCTGGAGTGCGATTCGACGGCGCTCCCGAGCCCCAAGTGCTGCGTATCGATGGTGATCCAGCGTT
>DATIED010000571.1:0-5667 GCA_035455965.1 Spongiibacteraceae bacterium | reverse complement strand
GGTATATGCGGAGCGCTCAAGTTCAGGTCGCCGCATTTACATACATAGCGAGCCAGCCGGGCAATGACTTCCAGCCAGTCGTGTAGTTGAAGGAAAATGGAACTTATCTAACCTGATCTGTCCCACTTGTATCCATCATTGTTGATGGCTCTCCCCGATAGACACCCCCTTGTGCTCGCCTTTATAGGCGAGCTTTTTTTTGAAACAGTAATGCACAGCAATCAACCGAAGCTGGTTGCCGCAAAATCTTTGGGCTCTGCAGCCTTCATTAAGCGATACGACGCATCGAGCGCGGTATCTGCGGACCGACGTTGAATAGCTGTAATGTGTGTTCCATCTCATTTGGCGCTTGCGATAGTGGGCTGGTATTCTCTGCTGAGAGCGGTCGAATTTATTTGCAACTCAACAGGCTGCACTGTGTTGAACTCCGTTAGCAATGCTGCTTGGTTGGCTAGCGCCGCGTCGATGCTCGCTTTCTTCACATGCCCATAGCCACGAATAATATCGGGCACGCTGGCAAGCTTTACCGCAATGGAAAAATTCTCTGCGTTGATCGTGTTGCAAACACTGTCAATGATATCGATGTAATCGACGATCAATTGGCGCTCGTGGCGACGCTCTGCAGTTTTACCAAAAATATCGAGCGCGGTACCGCGTAGAAACTTCAGCCTGGCGAGCAACTTAAAAGCGCCAAATACCCAACCACCGTACTCCTTTTTCTTTAATTCGCCCGTCACCGGATCACGGCTCGACAGTAGCGGTGGCGCCAAATGATATCTCGCGCGATAACCAACCTTAAATTCGCCCTTCAATTTAGCAAGAAAAACGGGATCGGTTTGTAGCCGGGCGACTTCGTATTCATCTTTATACGCCATCAATTTATAGAGATAGCGCGCCACCGCCTCGCTCAGCGCGCTGCTGCCGCGTGCCGCGCACCGCTCTGCAGCCAATACTCGTTTGACAATGTCGGCATAGCGCTGTGCATAAGCTACGTTCTGATAGGCGATCAGATCCGGTACGCGAACTTCGAGCAGCCGCCTGGTTTCGCCCTGCGCGCCCACGCCATCGATAATGGCTCGCGCAGCTTCTCCAAACGCGGTCGCGCCCAATACAGGCAGCGGAATGGAATTGCATTCCGCTTTTCTGATTTCAGCGAATACAAACTCGCGGTCCACAACCGTCATGCGACCCCAACGAAAAGCCAATGTGCTCATTTCCGTTTGAATGCCATTTTGTTGAATAGCCGCTTCTATACTACGCGCCTCGACGGGCAAGGCGCCGCTTTGGTAGGCAACACCGATCAACAACATATTGGTTGCCATGCTGTCGGCAAATAAACCTTCCGCCAGGCGCTGTGCATCGAGATAAACATTGTCCGCCTTGCGGCTGACTGCATCGATGTTTGCAGTGAGGCCGCTCACCTCGGGAAATTGAACAGATTTATCCGCCACCATGAATCCGGTGGGACTTTGCGCGGTCGATATAATGGCAATGCTACGTTCGGGATGACACTTAGCGAGATTAACTGCCGCAGTCGCAGTGGCAATATCAAACCCCAAATAGAGATCGGCATAGCCATCCGATATTTTGTTGGCCCCGTCATAAGCACTCGCTGAAATTTTTATATCCGAAACTACCGCACCGCCTTTTTGCGCCAAACCGGTTTGGTCGAGCCCGTAGCTGAATTTCCCTTCGATGAGTGCCGCATCACTTAATATCTGGGCGACCGTAATGGTACCTGTGCCACCAATCCCCATAATGTGACATTCAAAAAATTCCGCGCTCACTTTACGTACCGGCGCTGGCGCCTCGCGCTGCAATGCCGGTAGGCGCCGCGATTTTTTGGTGAACTGCACGCCGCGCTGAGGCGATGCAGGAGTGATACTCAGAAATGCCGGACAAAAACCTTTGACGCAGGAATAATCTTTATTGCACGACGACTGATGGATGCGCGTTTTGCGGCCAAACTCCGTCGTGATGGGCTCGACACTCATACAATTCGATTTCGCTCCGCAATCGCCACAACCTTCGCACACACGTTCATTAATGACGACGCGCGCGGGCGGATCGACGGCTTCCCCCCTCGAGCGCGCCCGGCGCAATTCGGCGGCGCACTCCTGATCGTGCAGCAATACCGTCGTGCCGGTTAAGGTGGCCAACAATTGTTGTGCCTCGATCAGTCGATCGCGGTGCCATACCTCAACCCCATCGGGCAGCGGCACATCGCGAAACTTCTCAGGTCGATCGGAAGTGACGATCACGCGCTTAACGCCGGTGGCGAGTAATTCGGCGATAACATTTTTAACCGGCAATGTACCCATCGCCATTTGCCCGCCGGTCATCGACACATGACCGTTAAACAATAATTTGAAGGTGATGTTGACGCCGCTGGCGGCAGCATATTTGATAGCGAGTCGACCGCTATGAAAATAAGTACCGTCTCCCATGTTCTGAATAATATGAGCTGTCCCGGTAAAAGGCGCCATGCCAATCCATTGCGCGCCCTCCGCGCCCATATGCGTGCCCATCACCACATTGCGCTTCATCCACATAGCCATGGTATGGCAGCCGATGCCGGCGGAGACCACGCTATCGGCGGGTACACGCGTCGATGCATTGTGCGGACAACCCGGGCAATACCACGGTGTGCGCACAATCGTCGCCGGCTGCGCGCGTGCATAAACGTCATCAAGCCGTTTAATCCACGCCGCGGCCGATTCTATTTTGGCTTTTTGCGAGAGCCGCCGCACCAGCGCACGCGCGATGATATCGGCTTCGAATTCGCCATGGAAAGGCAATAAAGATTGTTGCAGCTCATCGTATTTTCCAACGATACGCGGTGCGTTGGCAGAGCCGTAAAGTATGTCCTTGGTGAACAGTTCGAGGAACGAGCGCTTCTCTTCGATAACAAATATTTCTTCGAGCCCCACCGCAAATTCGCGAATGATATTCGGCTCCAGCGGAAACAACATACCGACTTTCAACAGACGAACACCGTAGCGTTGCAATGCTGCGTCATCGATACCCAGCTCGAGCAATGCCTGACGCACATCGCGATACGTTTTACCCGCGCAGATAATGCCGAGCCAGGCGCTGGAATTGGGTACCACGATACGATTCAAACCATTGGCGTACGCATAACGCCGCGCCATTTCCTGCCGCGCGCTGTACAGCGTGCGTTCCATTTCCAGCGCCTCGGCGCGCACATTCATACCGAGATTCATAACCGGTACAAATGGCTTGCCGTCGAATTCGAAATCGGGAATGACCGGAGCGATGCGCTCGTTTGCTACCTCCGCATAACCGTAACCATCGGCAACGTTGGTGACAACTTTCAGACCGACCCATAAACCCGCGCTGCGCGACATCATGTAGCCGTGCAGACCGAAGTCGAGAATATCCTGTGGGTCGCCGGGATAAAGCGTAGGAATACCGACGTGATAGAGCAGCGACTCAGACTGACTCGGCAGCGAAGACGATTTACAGCTGGGATCGTCGCCGGCTACCGCCAGTACGCCACCGTTGCGCTGAATGCCCGTGTAATTAGCGTGCTTCAGCGTATCGCCGCTACGATCCACGCCCGGCGCTTTGCCATACCACATACCGAGCACGCCATCGTATTTCGGCTTGTCGAGGGTATGCAGCATTTGCGTGCCCCAGACTGCAGTGGCCGCTAAATCTTCGTTGATGCCATCGGAAAAAATAATCGAATGCCGTTCCAACAACGCCTGTTGTGCCCACAGTTGTTGGTCGAGTCCGCCCAGTGGCGAACCGCGATAACCAGAGATAAACAGACCATTATGAAGGCCGCGACGCGCATCGGCGCGCATTTGATCCAGCGGTAGGCGCACCAGCGCCTGAATTCCGTTTAAATGCAGCGAACCTTCTTCCGTAGTGAACAACGTCGCAGGATCGTAAATGGCCGGCATAACATGCTCTCCCTTTAATACAAGAAAACACCGTTAATACATCGATATGGTTTGTTCCGATAAACTCATTGCGACCGGTTGCCTTTGAAAACCAACCCCCTGTACCAAGGTGCCGGCCGCGCATTTTAAAATGACTCGGGACGAGAGATCGGCACCGCTACCATGAGCTTGACCAGCGTTCAATAAATGGAAGAGCAAAATACAAGCCAAACAGATGTAAATGAATCCAGTTGCAAAAAATTCCTGTGAAAACAGCCGGATTATTATTGAATGACTTATAAGTAATTTATGAATAGAATTATAAAAAAATACAAAATCCGCACCGCGATAGCGCACACCGCACCGGTGTGATTCAAATCACCCGACTTATAAAATCCACGTCGATACTTATTAAGCGAAGATAGATCATGGAAAGCCGTGAACTACCTATTCGGCGCGCGCCAGTTTAAGCAACTTATAACGTGTGTTAGTGCAGCTGCATTGCAATGGACTTTTTCAGACACCGATTGCTGTCTGATTTAGTAATGCGTCATGGACACCTCGCAGTGCGGTAGATAAATGCGTATATCCACGGAATAGCCGTGCAAGCAGACACCCCAGAAGGAGAGTCCATGGCACTACTACCTGCCCTACAGCTAACGGCATTGACACCCGCACAATTGTGCGCATACTATAATATTACACTAACTGTAATTATTTGAATGGCACACCCTCGGACATCGATTTTATTTATGTCCGAGCATAATCGCAGAGTGCCGATACAAGTATCTCTCCCCTATCCACCGCGCGAAGAGGCCATTTATGACTATTAATCGACGCGATTTCCTCCGCCTCGGCGCCCAGGCGGCAGGTACTACCGCCGCCATTGGCTTGCTCCCTGCCAGTATCCAACGCGCATTGGCATTACCCGCCAAGGTGGTCACGGGAACCATTCAGGATGTTAAGCATGTCGTAATTCTGATGCAGGAAAACAGGTCGTTCGACCATTATTTCGGTACATTGCGCGGTGTGCGTGGGTTTGGCGATCGCTTCCCGATACCGCTGGCAAGCGGTAAACCAATTTGGTTTGAATCGACCGGCAGCAGAGAAATCACGCCATTCCGGCTCAATAAAAACACGATGAATGCGGTGAAGGTGCACTCGACCGCGCACAGCTTCGCCGACTCCCAGGCGGCGTGGGGCCAGGGCAGGTACGGATTTTGGCCGCAGTTCAAATTCGACTACATGGTGCCGAACGATCCGATTAACGGTGTTTCGATGGGTTACTACACCCGCGAGGAGCTGCCTTTTCAATACGCGCTTGCCGACGCGTTCACGTTGTGCGATGCCTATCATTGCTCGGTGCAATCGGGAACCGATCCTAACCGCGTTATGTTTTGGTCCGGATCCAATTTTGATCCGGCCCTGCGCGCTCAAGGTATCAATAATACCGATGCGACTGCCGAGCCAATCAATCTGCGCTGCTGGGTCACGGGCGAGTTTCCCAATCCGGGCTATACCTATCGCGGCTCTGCATTGACCTGGCCCACCATTCCAGACGTGCTGGAGCAGGCCGGCGTCAGTTGGCGCATCTACCAGAACCCCAACGACAACTGGACTGGCGCCATGAACGGTTGTCTGGCCTTCGAAAGTTTCAGGACCGCCAAACCGGATTCGCCGATTTACAAAAACGGCATGAGCCACTGGTCGCTCGAAGATCTCGCCGCGCATGCCAAGAACGGCACGTTACCGGAGGTAT
>DATIED010000570.1:0-2411 GCA_035455965.1 Spongiibacteraceae bacterium | reverse complement strand
CAGTAGCGGTATTAAACGATATGGTGGCGGCGTATCAGCGCGGCGCGAGTATGACGGTCGACAGCCGCCTGATCGATGCGTTCGCCAATTTGCTGGCGAGTGCCGGGGCGGGCGAAGGCATCGATCCGGCCATGGTGGCGTTGATGTTAAGTCTGCCGAGCGAAGCGTATCTCGCCGAGATCGCCGAGGTCGCCGACGTGGCCGCATTGCATGCGGCGCGGCAGACGGCGCGCCTGCAAATCGCGACGGCATTGCGCGAGCCACTCTGGCGCGCTTATCGCGCTAATCAAAACGACGCGCCCTATGAACCGAGCGCCGCGCAGATCGCGCAGCGCAGTTTAAAAAATATTTGCCTGAGTTACCTGATGCTGCTGGAGGATGAAGCGGCAGTCGCCGCTTGCGTCGAACAGTTCGAGCGCGCGGAAAATATGACCGATGTGATGGCCGCGTTGTCCGCGCTCGTCAACAGCACGCAGACGACCGCGAAAGAGCGGGCGCTCGCGCAGTTTTACAAGCGCTGGCAGCACGAGGCTCTGGTAGTGAATCAATGGTTCCAGGTGCAGGCGGCTTGCGTATTGCCCGGTGCCCTGGCAGCGGTTCAGCAATTAATGCTGCATCCGGCCTTCGATATCAAAAACCCCAACAAAATACGTGCACTGATCGGTGCATTCGCCAATTCGAATGCGGTGAACTTCCACCGCCCCGACGGCACCGGCTATCGCTTCCTCGCGGATCAGGTATTACTGCTGAACCGCACTAATCCGCAAATTGCCGCGCGACTTTTACCGCCGCTGTCGAAATGGCAGAAATATCCCAAGGTTGCGCAGACGTTTATGCTGGCGGAATTACGGCGCATTGCGGCGGCACCCGATTTATCGCCCGATGTGTATGAGGTGGTGGCGAAAAGTTTGGCCCAAGCGGATGCTTGAGATGCGCGACAAAAATTAATACATTGTTTGGCGGTCGCTGACGGTCGCCCGAAAACCTCACGGATCGAGGTCATTTCGATACGGATATCTAAGGAGATTCACCATGCAAATTCGTCCCCGTCGTTCAGCGTTATACATGCCAGGCAGCAATCAGCGCGCGCTTGAAAAAGCCAAGACGCTGACTGCCGACAGCTTGATTCTGGATTTGGAAGACGCTGTCGCGCCGGCGCAAAAAGTATTGGCCAGAGAATACGTGGTGGCCGCGATCAATGGCGGCGGCTACGGCAAGCGCGAGTTGGTCATTCGCATCAATGCGCTCGATACCGAATGGGGCGAGGACGATTTAAAAGCAGTGGCGTGGAGTCAGGCGCACGCTGTCTGCCTGCCAAAAATCGAGAGCGCCACACAGATTCGCGCGGTCGCCGATGCGCTCGAGAATTTGCGTGCGCCGGCCGATATGGCAATCTGGGCGATGCTGGAAACATCGCTCGGCATTTTGCACGCGCAGTCGATCGCCGGTGCGCATCCGCGCATCAAAGTATTGGTGATGGGTACCACCGATCTGGCCAAGGATTTAAGAGTGCCGCACACGCCGGATCGTCTGGGGTTGCTGATGTCGCTAAGTACCGGTGTGTTGGCGGCGCGCGCGCACGGTCTGGATGTTCTCGATGGCGTGCATCTGGATTTGAACGGTGGCGCCGATTTTCGCGCGATTTGCGAGCACGGCCGCAAGCTGGGTTTCGACGGCAAGACCTTGATCCATCCAAACCAGGTCGCGGATGCCAATGCGGTATTCGGACCCAGCGCGGAAGCTATCGATCATGCGCAGCGTATTTTGGCGATATGGGAGGAGGCGCAGCGCGCCGGTATGGGGGTGACGTTGCTCGACGGTAAACTGATCGAGAACGTACATGTCGAAGAGGCGCAGCGTGTATTGGCAATCGCGAAGGCGATTGCTGAATTAGCCGAATAAATGTTTTGGTTTTAAAAGATTGAGCCACTGGGATTTCAATTTCGCATTGAACCTGACGGCGGGGTGTAGGGGGTTTCTTTTTCAGGACACGAAGGGGTTCTATTCGAAGCTGCGAGCACGATTTATCCGTGAAGCCGACAAGCTCTTCCAGGTCGATAGCACCGAGGCTACTTGAATGCTTGCCTCAGTGTCCTGAAAAAGAGACCCCCTACATCCTGCTTTGGCACGAACTGCGCTGCCGCCATCAGAAAAAAACTGCAATATAGAAATAGAAAGATTGATGCCGGTTATTCGTGAGTTTTGGTGGTATCCAAATTACGCATTGTCCATGCGGCGGGAATAATCATAATTAAAAATGCGCTGAACGCGATCGCATAACTGCCTGTGTAATCGCGAATCGCGGCGGCGATAAATGAACCCGCCGAACCCAGGCCCAAAAATATACTAACCAACCCCATCGCCTGACCGAAGCCGCGCGTGCCAAAACGGTTGGCGATAATGGCGCCGAT
>DATIED010000569.1:0-2731 GCA_035455965.1 Spongiibacteraceae bacterium | reverse complement strand
AAGCCGACCGAGAACTCGCTCGACTCAGTTTCCGATCGCGATTTTGCTATCGAATTCACCGCCTTCGCCAGCCTCCTGATGACGCATCTATCGCGCTTCAGCGAAGAGTTGGTACTGTGGACCAGCGCGCAGTTTAATTTTGTGTTTTTACCCGATCGCTTCTGCACCGGCTCGTCGATCATGCCGCAGAAAAAAAATCCCGATGTACCCGAATTGATTCGCGGCAAAGTAGGGCGCGTCAACGGTAATCTGGTGAGCCTGTTAACGCTGATGAAGGGTCAGCCGCTCGCCTACAATAAAGATAATCAGGAAGATAAGGAACCGCTGTTCGATACCATCGACACCGTGAAGGATTGTTTAAAGGCGTACGCCGACATGGTGCCGTCGATTCAACCTAAAGCCGATGTCATGCGCGAAGCCGCGCGGCGTGGCTTTTCCACCGCCACCGATCTCGCCGATTATCTGGTGCGCAAGGGCGTCGCGTTTCGCGATGCACATGAAATTGTCGGTAAAGCGGTAGGCTACGGCGTAAAAACCAGTAAGGATTTAGCGGAAATGACTTTAGCCGAGCTGCAGGCATTCAGCACGACCATAACCGACGATGTATTCGCAGTCCTCACACTGGAAGGTTCGGTCGCTGCACGTAATCATATCGGCGGCACGGCGCCCGCACAGGTGCAGGCGGCAGCACTGCGCGCTCAACAATTATTACTGACACGAAAATAAAATTCGTCGGCAACGATTATTAGCCGCCGCGACATATGAAGGATAACGATGGTATCGGTGCCGGCGCCACTACCTTGGCAGTCATCCAAAGCAGCTATCGGCTGGCTGCTGATACTCGGGCTGATTACACGCTTCGCGGTATTAGCGCACTCGCCGATGGCGGCGATGGATGAAATTTACTTCAGCCAATATCTATCCTCCTATTTCACACATCATTACTATTTTGACATTCACCCACCGCTGGGGAAGCTATTGGTCGCCGGCTTCGCCGCATTGTTCAATTTCACGCCGGTGCCGCTCGACACAAAATTCGACGCCGGCTTTGTCGGCAACAATGCGCTGCTATTGCGCTTTTTACCGTGCCTGGCGGGCACCTTGTTACCTCCACTATTGTTTACTGTTGCCCGCGCCTTGGGTTTATCGCTACGCGCAGGCTTGCTCGCCGGCGTATTTGTCGTATTAGATAATTCGCTGATCGCTCATTCGCAATTTTTGTATTTCGATAATTTTCTATTGTTATTTGGTTTTGCCGCACTGTGGCTGGCGTTGCGTTACGGGCAAACACAGCAACTTGGCTATGCGTTTGGCGCTGGCGTATTGGCCGGCCTATCGGCCAGCGTAAAATGGACGGGGCTCACCTTTCTGCTGCTGGCGGGTCTGGCCATGGTGTGGCAGAGCTGTTTTATACAACGCGCATGGCGCCGTGCGCTTATCGCATCGATAGTACTCGCCATTGGGGCAGCGATTGCCTACGCGCTGATTTTCGACATCCATTTCGCGCTGCTACCACTGTCCGGTCCAGGCGATAATTTTATGCCGCTTAACTTTCAGCAAACATTAATCGGCAATCCTCACTACCGGCCGGAAGCGGCACACCCAGCTTTTCTGCAAACACTTATCGATACGAATAAAGAAATGTTCGCCACCAATCAACGCGTAACTGGCGGCCACCCGTACGGCAGCAGTTGGTGGCAGTGGCCACTGGCGTGGAAACCTATCTATTATCTGCGCGATGCAACGACACAGCCGGACGGTAATGCCTATAGCATCGGCAATTTCGTATTGTGGTGGAGCGCCAGCGTAGCAGTATTGATAGCTATCGGCGCGTTGATTGCTGCAGGATTGTGCAAGCGCGCCGCGCCGGCAGGACTATTATTTATCCTCGGCGGCTACTTGCTGAACTGGCTGCCGTTCGCCGGCATCCATCGCGTGATGTTTTTATATCACTACTACTGCGCCTATTTATTCGCGCTGCTACTGCTGGCGGTATTGCTGGATCGATTTACCGGGCCGCGCACGCAGAAAATATTTATCGCGCTCGCTTTGGCGATGTTTATTTATCTGTTGCCGCTAACCTATGGCCTGCCGTTCGCAATCGGCACCTACGAGCAAACCTGGCTGCCCGCCTGGCGCTAACACCTCGCTTGAAGCTAATGCCCGCCTGGAGCCAACATATAACGGCGCCATAAAAAAACCCGCTCGATGAGCGGGTTTTTTATTCTTTCGGCTGACGCCTGCGAAAACCAGAATTTATTTAATTTTGGCTTCTTTGTACGGCACGTGCTTGCGAACGACCGGATCATATTTCGAGAATTCGAATTTATCCGGAGTGTTGCGCTTGTTTTTCGTGGTGGTATAGAAATGGCCGGTGCCGGCAGTGGACACCAGTCTGATCAAATCGGTAGCGGTCTTTTTAGCCATGATTTACACCTTTTCGCCGTTGGCGCGCAGTTCGGCCAATACTGCATCGATACCGCGCTTGTCGATGGTACGCATGCCATTGCTGGAAACACGCAATCTAACAAATCGCTTCTCGGATTCGACCCAGAAACGATGGTGATGCAAATTGGGCAGAAAACGACGCTTGGTGCGGTTTTTCGCGTGAGATACGTTATTTCCAGTCACCGGACGTTTACCGGTAACCTGACAGACTCTGGACATGATGCGCTCTTCCAGCTCTAAGGCTATTTGATGAATCGGAAATCGGATACGTAGACTGCCTGGA
>DATIED010000568.1:0-3603 GCA_035455965.1 Spongiibacteraceae bacterium | reverse complement strand
CTGATTTCGTCCGCCGTAACCACATTCTGCCTTTGGCAATCCACGGCGATACATTGACGGTGGGCATAACCGATTTATTCAATATCGAACCAGTCCAGGCATTGGCATATCTGACGCACTTATCGGTAGACCTCCGGATTTTTACACCGGCTGAATTTGAGAGAGCCTTTAAGACTCTTTACATGGCAAGTCGGAATGACACCGGACGCGCCATGCCTAACAGCCTTGAAGCGAGCGAAGTGGATGTACAGCGCTTGCGTGACATGGCGAGCGAGGCGCCGGTCATTTTGCTGGTCAACCAGTTGATTACTAACGCGGTGGAAAGCCGCGCGTCTGACATTCATATTGAGCCTAATATCGATCAGGTCCTGGTGCGCTATCGCGTCGATGGAATGTTACGGATGGTGCAAACGTTGGATCCGTCCCTGCGTGCCGCCATTACCTCACGCATCAAGATCATGTCCAAGCTGGACATCGCCGAACGACGAATGCCCCAGGATGGACGAATTAAGATTGCCGTCCGTGGCAACGACGTGGACTTCCGGGTGTCGACAATTCCCACGATGTTTGGCGAGAGTATCGTAATGCGGGTACTGGATCGCACTCGGGTCGAACTTGATTTTGAAAAACTCGGGTTCTCGGCAGATCATATCGCAACATTGAACCGGTTGATGCACGAGCCGAACGGCATCATTCTTGTAACCGGCCCAACGGGAAGTGGAAAAACCACGACTTTGTATACGGCGCTTAAAACGCTCAACAGTATCGAGCGCAAAGTCTTTTCTGTAGAAGATCCGATTGAGTACCAGCTGGCAGGCGTAAATCAGGTGCAGGTGCAGGCTGAGATCGGGCTGGATTTTCCGCATGCGCTGCGCGCTATCCTGCGGCAGGATCCTGACATAATCATGATCGGAGAGATTCGCGACCTCGAGACGGCTCGCATTGCCATGCAAGCCTCTCTCACGGGACACCTGGTTCTATCAACCTTGCATACCAATAGTGCAGCCGCATCAATCACGCGTCTGATCGATATTGGCCTGGAGAACTATTTGCTGGCGTCGACGCTTAAAGGTGTACTCGCACAAAGGCTGGTCCGCACGCTATGCCCGCATTGTGCGTGCGCGCACGACTCAGCCGGCTATTGGGCAAGTGAGCTTGCTCGCACGGTACCCGGCATCGAAGCTATTGGATCGCCTCACATAAGGATGGCCCGAGGATGTGGCGAATGTGGTCATACCGGATATTCCGGCCGGTCGATTATTGCCGAAATTCTTCTTCCTAATTCCGATATCCATCGGCTCGTACTTTCAAACGCATCAGACGACCGTATACACGCGGCCGCGCGAAGTGATGGAATGATAAATCTATACGAAATGGGGGCCAACAAAATATGGCGAGGCGAAACGAGCGCTGAAGAGGTCTTGCGGGTTACGCGAATAGAATGAGGCCCACAGAACTTTGAATGAGTTCAGTAATGGAATCCAGCAATATAACCACCGTTTTGCCGCTACTGAAAATAAAACTGCGCGACTTTGGACACCACTTTGCCACGTGGTGGTTGAACGAATTTGTGAATTTAATTCCAGAAAAGGTCGCTCAAAGTTTAGTCCATAGGGCCCGTCATGTTCTGATTCTTAAGACCGACGATGATATCGTTACTCTCGACCTCAAAAGCTGCAGCCGGAATCTGCTTGAATCAGAGCGGGTTAAGCTCACGAATTATTCGTTGACGACGATTGACCATTTCTTGCAGGCGCGTGGGCTGGACCGCAGCGAAGTCGATATTGCGATAGGTCTTCCTTCTGAAAAACTCTTTTGTCGGAAGCTGACCCTACCGCTAGAAGCGAGCAACGCCATCGATGACATCGTCACGCAGAGCCTTTTGAAAAAGACGCCGTTCAAACTTGAAGATGTATATTTCGATCACGTCGCGATCAAAGCAAATGGAGAAAAAAAGATTGCGATTTGGCAATGGATCACCCAGCGCAAATTCGTTCACGATTCGCTTTTGCAGCTCAAGATCGACCCTGAATCCATTTCATTGATTGTCGGCCCCGACAACTCCGTAAATCGAGGCGAACCGCCACCGATCATTAAATTGCGCCCGTCTGCGCAAGCCAGGAAATCGCGGGTGCAAAGGTCAATGTTTGCTATGGCCTGCACTGCGGTTGTGCTTGGCCTGGTTGCAGGCGGCCAAAGATATTGGCGCCAGAATATAATTGTCGACGACCTTCAAACCCAGGTGGCCAATGTCAGAGCAAAGGCTCAGCGCGTGCGAGAACTGGTCGACAAATTGAAAGAGAAGCAAGATGCGTTGGCTCATCTCCGGCTTCGTCGAAGCAACGCACCCGGACTGATCGATTTATGGGCGGAGGCAACACGTATATTGCCATCGCAGACGTGGATTACTGAATTGCGGCTCACGGAAACACAGGATAGGCGCGAACAACAGGCGGTCTTTATTGGCTTTTCTGCCGCAGCGCCCAGCCTTGTCGGTGTTATCGACGGGTCGCCGTTGTTCTCGGACGCAGCATTGACCGCACCCGTATCATTAGACCCCATCGAAAAGGTTGAGCGTTTCACACTGCAAGCGAAGGTGGCAAGTCGGCTCGCGAAGGCTTCAAGATGATAAGCTGGAAGTCTCGCAATCGGCTGTTACGCCGTTCGCTTTTCGTGTTTGGAAATCTGGCATTCTGCGCGGTAGTTGGCATCGCGATCTTAAAGCCGGTCGTTGCGTTCTTTTCTGAACGCGAGACTCTTATCGCTGAACAGCAAGCACTTTTGGCGCGATTGGGCGCGATTGCTGCGCAGGATGCGCGCGTCAGGTCGATCGAGAGATCGATTGATGATCAAATGCAACACGGCGAATTTCTCGCCGGGCCAAATGAGAATGTCATTAATGCCGATCTCCAAACACGCCTTAAGACGATTGCGGGCTCGGCCGGAGCGCGATCGCATGTTATACAAGGCCTCCCCGCGAAAACGAATGGCCAAATCAAATATACCGGTGCCCGGATCGAAATCTTCGGGACTCTTCAATCCATTTACCGCGCAGTCCTGGCAATTGAAGGGGCTACCCCATACCTTTTCATAGATGGCGCAGTGATCAAAATTGCTCCGACGGAGCGAAGAACAGGAGGTCCAACGGAACCAGTCATTCAGGCACAGTTCGACGTTTTTTCTGCGTTCCAGATTAAGGGCCATGGCCTATGACCCGCTATTTGTCGTCTTCACTTATCGGGTTACTCACAGTCAGCTGTCTCAACTTGTGGCTGGCAATAGTGATAGCCAGTGACGCGATGTTTGGCGGCCAAACCCAAACAGACATGTTGGAATGGAACCCGGGCCTACCAATGCCGGCCGAACGCACCAATGCTGAAAAACCGATCGACGCCTACAATCAAATCCTGGTCCGACCGCTATTTTACAAGAACCGCGAACCATTCGTGCCGCCCCCTGCTCCGCAGCCAGTTTCAAATATCAACGCTCCTGCAGCCATCAGCGACCCAGGTTTTGTTCTGGCAGGAGTATTGATCACCGGCGAAACAAGGAAGGCGTATATTCTTACGAGAGCAAACAACTCGGGGACTTGGGCGCGCGAAG
>DATIED010000567.1:0-5174 GCA_035455965.1 Spongiibacteraceae bacterium | reverse complement strand
CGCGCTCCGCTTCGATCGCACAATCGATGTTGTTACTTTCGCTTCATCGTTGCTTGCGTTTCATCGCTACTTTCTTTTCGCTGTTACTTATTCCGTACTCCACGGCGTGCAAATGGGCGGATCGGTGACCTCTTTGTATTCGCACAACGATACCGCAGCATTGCTGGCATTGATACGCCACGTGGACAACACATCGTCGCCGCCGATAATTTGATAGTTACCGGCCGTGCCGCCGACGCTCCACGGATAACAAACAGGTTCGTTTTTATGGCCTTCGTAACTACACAGCGAAACCGAACCGTTGCCGTGATTGACGCGCCACACCGACAGGTTGCCCTTGGTGGATACGCCGCTGAATTGACCGTCGGCGGCAACGGCCACGGAGGTCAATAATAATCCAGATAATAAGAGGTAAGGCCGCATAACAGAATCGCTCCGATGATGTTATAGAAAAAAATCGAGTTGCATTAGCGTTATAGTGACGGCGCTTCAATTGCCGCCCTCGATGTCCGCAGCAGTTTAGCACCGCCGGCTCATACCCGATATGGAGGATAAGCAGCCGGCGATGATCCGCTACCATCGTGCCGGTCAGTTTAGCTAGCAATTTAGCCAGCCACCAATTCGTGCGAGGAATAGTTATGGACTCCTATCAGAACAAAGTAGCCGTCGTAACCGGCGCAGCGAGCGGTATCGGCCGCGGCCTGGCGAATCGCGCCGCGCAGCTCGGTATGCGCGTGGTCATTGCCGATATCGATGAGCGCGGTTTGCGCGAAGTGGAACAGGCGCTTAACTCACAGGGCGCCGAAGTAGTCGCGCAACGCATCGATGTCACTCGCCTCGATTCGGTGCAGGCGCTGGCCGATACCGCGTTCGATAAATTCGGTGCGGTTAATTTGTTATTCAACAATGCGGGCGTATTGGTCGACGGCATCAGTTGGGAGCGCAGCGTCGAGGACTGGCGCTGGAGTTTCGATGTCAACGTCATGGGCGTCATCCACGGCATAAAAGCCTTCGTACCGCGCATGCTGGCCGCCGCCGAGCCCGGCGTCATCGTCAACACCGCATCGATGGGCGGATTATTATCGGGCGCCTATCTGGGTCCGTATATGGCTACCAAGCATGCGGTGGTTTCGATCAGCGAAACGCTGCATTTCGAATTGCTCGGCGAAAAAACACCGTTGCGGGCAGCGGTGCTGTGTCCCGGCGAAGTCGCTACCGGCATCTGGCACTCGGAGCGTCTGCGCACCGAGCAGTACGGCGAAAAGGGCAAATTTTCATCGCCGGCGGAAACCGCCACGCACGATTTCCTCACCAACAGTGTCGCGCAAGGCATAACACCGCAACAGCTGGCAGAGCTTGCGTTCGATGGCATCAGTGCCGGCAAGTTTTGGTTATTTTCACACCCGGAATCACTGAAAGCCTTGCTCGCACGCCGCGTACAATCCATCATGGATGAATCGGTGCCCCAGCCGCCGCAATTTTAAACATTCGTTTCTTTATGCTGGCTTTCTAATCGACAGGCGCGAGGCCTAGCAGTATGGCCATCAAAGGTCGCGGGACCGATCACAACCCGCACAATCGCTTCGCGCCGCGCGTCAGCGTTATCGAAATCGATGAATCGAACTCAGATCCGGCGCCAACTCACCCCGCAACCACCGTGCGCGCCGAGCAGGCGCGCAGTCTGATCAGCTATAACGATTCGCCGGATGTGCCGTTCGATCGCTCGATCAATCCCTATCGCGGCTGCGAACACGGCTGCATCTATTGCTTCGCGCGGCCCACGCACGCCTATCTGGATTTATCGCCCGGACTGGATTTTGAAACGCAGCTGACGGCGAAAACCAACGCTGCGGAAGTTCTGCGCGCGGAGCTGGCCAAACCGAGTTATCGCTGCGCGCCGATAACGCTCGGTGCCAATACCGATCCGTATCAGCCGATCGAAAAACAATATCGCATCACGCGGCAAATACTCGAAGTTTTATGGGAGCACCGCCATCCTTGCACCATCATCACCAAGAGCCAACTGATCTGCGAAGACCTTACGCTGCTCGCGCAGATGGCGCGCGAAAAACTTCTGAAGGTGATGCTCAGCGTCACTACGCTCGACGACGATTTGAAACGCAAGCTGGAGCCGCGCGCGGCCAGTGGTCAGGCGCGAATCAATGCGATGGCGCAATTGGCCGATGCGGGCATTTCGGTCGGCGTGCTCGCCGCGCCGATGATTCCCGCGCTCAACGACCATGAGTTGGAAAACATTCTTACTGCCGCCAAGCAAGCCGGTGCAGAAAGTGCCGGCTACATCTTGCTGCGCCTGCCTCTGGAAGTGAGCGATCTGTTCGAGGCATGGCTGCAGGAGCACTTTCCGTTGCGTGCCGCGCACATATTAAGCCTGATCAGACAGAGCCGCGACGGCAAAACTTATGATTCGCAGTTTCATAGTCGCATGCGCGGTAATGGCGTGTTTGCCGATCTGTTGGCAACGCGTTTTCAGCGCAGCAGTCGCGCACTGCATCTCAACGAAAATAAAACCGTATTGAATAGCGATCGCTTTCGCGTGCCGTCGGCACAATTGGGTCTTTGGTAGTTATTATTCCGGACGGCCCAGCATACGTATCGGCATCGATTAAGATTGCAAAAATATTTGAGGAGATCGTCTTTGGAGAACATTGCGATGTGGCAGCGTTTATTATTGATCGGCGTCTTGTTGCTGAGCGGTAATGCTTTTTGCGCGAATGTCGAAACCGATTACGAGGTTTCACTCAATTTCGACAATTTGCATTATTATCAGTGGCTGGATGCCGCCGATAATATCGATGAAGCGTATGCGGCATTGCCCATAGACAATATAAAATTTGACCTGGAGCAGAGCCTCGATACCAGCTTGAGCCCGGCAAACGCCGAGCATAAAGCCGATATGTTGGTGCGCTTCTATATCAAGAGCGTGCAAAAATTAGTCGACGATAGACCCCAGGTCGGTATCGGCATGGGCGGCTACGGCGGCAACACTGGCGGCGGCATCTCGTTCAGCTTTCCATTGGGCGGCAGCGGTCTCGATCAGCAGGCGCAAATCGTCATCGACTTTCTCGATCCGGAAACTCAACGCTTACTTTGGCGCGGCAGTTTAATCACCGGCATGAGCAGCAGCTCAGCGCAAGTTAACGAGCGCCAGGTGAATAAAGCCGCAGCGGAAATTTTGAAACAATTCCCGCCGCGAAATTGATATCCAATCATCGTCGCACCGATACAGATAAATACATAAGTACTCCGCCAGGGAATCAATCGATATCAATGCAAAACTGACGCATAGGCAGGCCTATGCGCCCCTCCTTGCCCGATCGATTTGAAGACAGATATCCCCGCCCTTTTAGCGATGAGAGCAGATAGGAAAACTTAATTATCAGTTAAGTAAAATATGTAACCGTATTTGCTTATCGGTTAAAGCAGATCATCGCCGATCACAGTACCGTTGCGGTCATGAAGATCGTTCAACAAGAATTTGGCAAGCGTTTGCGCGAGGCGATGATTGCAGCGGGTTATGAAGCAAAACCCGCCGTGCTCGAGCGCGAATTCAACTTGAAATACATGGGCAAGCCGATGACATTGCACGGCGTGCGGCGCTGGTTGCTCGGCGAGACTATTCCGGCCCAGGATAAATTGGTGGTACTGGCGCGCTGGTTGAAAATCGAACCGCAGATATTGCGTTGGGGCGTAACCGCCAACGCGGTGCGGGAGGACAAACTCGCTTGGGAGCATGCGATCAGCTACCAGGAGCGGGAGACCTTCGAGGCATTTCTGTCGCTGACCGCTGCGCAGAAAAAAACCGTGCGGGAAGTAATTCATGCGCTTGCGGGATCGAACGCTAAAGAGAATCAGACTTAAAAGTTGCAACGACAATTCGCTTGTATCCCGAAACTACTCCTCGTCGCTACGCGACACCTCCCCTCGGCTCTGGCTCCTGCTTCGCACTACCTCCTGCATCCATGCAGTCGTACTGCGCAGGGGCGGCGAGAACGGCTGTTTTTAAGCAGACGGTGAATGGTACTGCGCGGAAAACTCGTGCACCGCGTCGATGAAAACTTTGGCATGTTCGGGATCGACGTCCGGGGTGATACCGTGCCCCAGATTAAATACATGGCCGTTGCCGCTACCAAAGCTGGCGAGAATTTTTTCAACTTCGCTGCGAATGCGCGCAGGTCCCGCGTACAGCATCGTCGGATCCATATTGCCCTGCAATGCCACGCGCTCGCCGATGCGTTTGCGCACCGCGCCGATATCCACGGTCCAGTCCAAACCCACGGCATCGGCGCCAACCCCTGCGATTTGCTCCAACCACGGGCCGCCATTTTTCGTAAACACGATCACAGGCACGCGACGGCCTTCGCGCTCGCGAACCAGGCCGGCGATAATTTTCTGCATATAAGGCAGCGAAAACTCCAGATACGCCGCATAACTCAGCGCCCCGCCCCAGGTATCAAAAATTTGCACTGCCTGCGCACCGGCGGCGATTTGGCCGTTTAAATAACTCGTCACACTTTGCGCAAGTTTTTCCAGCAACGCATGCATAACCGCCGGCTGCTCGAATGCCAGCGCTTTTGCGTGGCGAAAATCTTTCGATGAGCCGCCTTCGACCATGTACGTTGCCAGGGTCCATGGACTACCCGAAAAACCGATCAGCGGCACGCTGCCATTCAGTTCGCGACGAATGGTCCGCACCGCGTTCATCACATAACCCAGGTCCTTTTCCGGGTCGGGTATCGGCAGCGCGGCGACATCGGCGGCGTTGCGTACTGTTTTACGAAAACGCGGCCCTTCGCCACTTTCAAAATACAGACCGAGCCCCATCGCATCGGGAATCGTCAGAATATCCGAGAATAAAATGGCGGCATCGAGCGCAAAGCGACGCAGCGGTTGCAAAGTCACTTCGCAAGCCAAATCCGGATTGGTACAGAGCGCCATGAAATCGCCGGCCTTGCTGCGCGAGGCGCGGTATTCGGGCAAATAACGACCCGCTTGTCGCATCATCCATACCGGCGTGACATCGACGGGCTGCCGCTGCAGCGCGCGTAGAAAACGGTCGTTTTTTAATTCGGTCATCGGTGGGCGATTCCAATAAACAGCGTGAACGCGCCGATTTTGGTGAGTCTGGCGCGGATATATTTGCGGTGCACTTGTGA
>DATIED010000566.1:0-2374 GCA_035455965.1 Spongiibacteraceae bacterium | reverse complement strand
GTCGTTGTGCACAATGATCGGCCCTCGATCGGCAGTAATTCGGCCAGCGGCTCGATTGATGGCAGTTTTATCGGCATCGACAATAGCCGGGTCCGTATTAATCTGGCCGGCAGTAACTTGATCGTTAATAATTTGATCGTTAATAAAGAGCCTGGCGATTTTTTCGGAATCGTGACCGGTAACAATGATGATCGGATCTGCCGCGGAGTTTAAGGCGGCATCGGCGACACGCCGTATCATGAAAATACCATCGACCGGCAGCAGCAATTTATTTTTCCCCATGCGGGTCGAACGGCCGGCCGCTAAAATAAGCGCCGCGACGCGGGGTCCGGCGGTTATGGTTAATGAAGGGCGGGCGTGCATAAAGCGCATTTCTCTTTAATCACTTCCGCCAGAATCGCGATCGCGATTTCAGCGGGCGCACGTCCGCCTAACGGTAAGCCAATCGGCGCATGAATGCGATCGAGTTCGGTATCGAAGCCAAGCGCGCGCAACCGCGTTACGCGTTGTACATGCGTGCGCTTGCTACCGAGCGCGCCGATATAAAATGCGGGGCTGCGCAATGCGACAGCGAGTGCCGGATCATCGAGTTTCGGATCGTGACTCAACGCAATAACCGCATCCGCGGCCGCCAGGTCGACGCGCATTAATGCCGCGTCGGGCCACTCGGTCAGCAATTCGGTATCCGCGAAACGCTGTCTGGTTGCGAACGCGAGCCGTGGGTCGATGACGGTCGCGACAAAACCGGCCTGCTTTGCCATAGGTACCAGGCATTGCGCGATATGCACCGCGCCCACTACGAACAGATGAGTTGCGCGCGGGTAGACGCGCAGGAACAAGTTTTCGCAAGTCGGCAAGAAGCCGCTGCGGCCGGCACGTAATGCTGCTATTGCTTCGCTATGTACCCGCTCGGAGTCCAGCAGCGCCGATTGTTCTCGCTCGCCATCGTGGAGCAGAGAGAATGCGCCATCGCTCATTCGTTTAATTATTCCGGCGGCTTGTTTTTTTTCGTAGAGCGCCCGTAGCCGCTCAAATAACTGGCATTTAAAACTATCGATTTTCTCCACGTGGATTTGTATTTTTCCACCGCAGGACAGACCCACTTCCCAGGCCTGTGCATCCACGACGTCGAAATTTAGCAGGCGCGGCGCCCCATCGGCGATAACCGACAATGCTTCTGTTATCACCGCAGTCTCGATACAGCCGCCGGAAACGGAGCCGATAAATTCGCCTTTTTCATTGATGGCGAGATGACTGCCCAGCGGGCGTGGCGACGAGCCCCATGTTCGTACCACCGTAGCAAGTGCCGCTGCCTGACCTTTGCTCTGCCAATCGGCGATCTGACGCAGTATGTCTATGTCATCAGTGCCGGCGTTTGTTTTGTGCGGTTGTTGGGTATGCCCCGAATTATGTAAAACCACATTGCTTCGGGCCGCATCGGACCCGTACGACTCAACCATTGCCGCTCTCCGAAGTTTGTTTTCCACGCGTATGCCCAGCATAAATGCTGCCAAAACGCTGCCGAATGCCGCGCGGCAATTTAACGGTTGTCATGGCATTTGCTTTGCTGCCCTTTATGCAGGTTTCACTCGCGGGGGCACGCAAAAAATGCCTGATAATCGAGAGGGTCAAACGGAGTTGGCGCCGTCGCGCGAATGCGCAATTTTAACGTTAAAAAGACGCGAATTTTTAGGGGGCGGTCTCTCCGCAGCCATTGCCGTAACGGTGGTAAATACTGCGGAGGCAACGGTAAAAAATTCTCCCGCTGCGAATGCTCGCCCGACCGTACCTGCATCCACTGCTCTTAGACCCACGCTACTGCGGATAAACGGCAAACCGTATGAGTTGCTGCTGGAGCCGCGCGTCACACTACTCGATGCACTGCGCGAATACGTCGGGCTCACCGGTACCAAAAAAGGTTGCGATCGCGGTCAGTGTGGCGCATGCACGGTGTTGATAAATGGGCGCCGCATTAATTCCTGCCTGACCCTGGCGGTTATGCATGAGGACGATGAAATCGTCACCATCGAGGGCTTGACGAGCGACGGTGAGCTGCATCCGTTGCAGCAGGCTTTTATCGAATGCGATGCACTGCAGTGCGGCTATTGTACGCCCCGGGGCAAATCTGCTCGGGCGTGGGCGCTATTGCGGAATTGCGCGGCGGCGCGATCAGTCAGGTGACAGCGAACATGAGCGACGAGGTTATCGCGACATCGACGGAGGAGATTCGCGAGCGCATGAGCGGCAATATCTGCCGCTGCGGCGCTTATAGCAACATTGTCGCGGCCATCGACAGCGTATTGCGAAGCGCGGCTCAGAGTTCACGTTGATTCGATCGACGCATGCCGGGATAAATAGGCTGGTATAAAAAGAG
>DATIED010000565.1:0-5066 GCA_035455965.1 Spongiibacteraceae bacterium | reverse complement strand
GTCGTAGGGCGGATCATTGATCCGCCATTCGGTCTCATGCCCAACTACAGTGCGACTTCAAAAAATAATGCGTCGAATTGGGCACAACGAAATTGTTTTTTCCTTTTCCATAAATACTAAAGCGAGTAAATCCGCACTCTTTCGCAAAATAATTGCAAATTTATTAACTGGTATGGTTTCTGCTTTACCGATTATGTACACGAGAGGCGCGGTGATTTTAAACCGGGTCTTTAGGAGAGCTAGGGTTCCGGCGACATTTAATAAAAATGTTGCGACTGGTCCGAGAGCTGTCCGGCTTCCACCTTCTATCATAAGGAATGAGGCTCCACGGCGGGATAAAAGCCCGGGAGGTCGCGATCAGGTTTTACCTGGCGTCCTCTCTTGTTTTTATCAGACCTAGGAGACTCTAAATGACCACTAAAACTAAACTCGCCACATTATTTTCTGCAAACACAGTATTTCCCGCCGCTAAATTTTCCGCCGCCGTTCTCTCCGCACTAACGCTGTTAACACCATTAACCGCCAGCGCCGACGAACCCGCGGCCGAAGCCGAAGCACCACCTCCGTATACATTTACCGGCCATATCGATTGGGTGACCAAATACGTATTGCGCGGCGTCACCACTACCTACGGCAACGGCCCCGCGCTCGGCAACAAAGGCGCCGACGCGCCGGAATCCGATACGCCCGCCGTGCAATGGGGCGTCGACTATGTCGATGCGAGCGGTTGGTATGCGGGCTACTGGGCTTCGCAGATTAATTATTCGTACGAGCAACTCGGAAAATCATACAGCGATCGCAGCATCACCGATTTCCAAAAAGATAATTCGGTAGAGAACGATTTATACGGCGGCTACAGCGGCAAAATCGGTGATTTCACCTACACCGCCGGCATGACCGGTTACGTGTATTACAACGGCGAGCATTCCAACGCATTGGAAACAAAATTGGGCATCGCTTACGGCCCGGTCGCGTTGAACGCACAAACCTTATTGAACGATGTCGTGTGGGGCAACAAGGGCGATACCTATATCACCGCAACCTTCACGCAACCGCTGCCCTACGATATCAGCCTGAGTTTTAACTTCGGCTACTACCTGTACAACAAGGAAGGCAAATACCTGGGCACGCACGACGATGAGTTGGGCGTAGATTGCGGCGCCGGTCAGGCGTTTGTCGTGAACGGTTGCTACGACGGCAATCGGCCGAGCAGCGGCGGCTTCCGTCATTTCATCATCGGCTTGAGCCAGCCGATCGGCAAGACAGGCATTGTTTGGAATGTGCAGGGCATCGCGCCCGGCGAAAACCGCTACGGCATCAAACAACAGACCCAAGCGGTCGGCATGATCAGTTATACGTTTTAAATTTTTACTCACCGACTCCTGTGTTGATTTGGCCCGCCTTGCGCGGGCCTTTTTTATTTAGCGCATTTATAAAACAAATATGCCAGAACGGTATTTACTCGATAGGTGCATTGCGCCTAATCTAATTTTCCAACTTCCTGTGGAGGCCATGAAATGTCTCTTTATGATGATGTTGTCGCCGGTTACGTTGCCGATATTTCTGAGGTTGAGCTGCGTTGGAAATCGTTGCTTGCTTCCGATCGGGCGTCCATGTCGTTAGATGAGGTTCGGGAGCATATAGACGCTGAAATGAAATCATTTAACCGTATATTGGAATTGAAATGTCAGCTTGGTTGTTACGTATACGATTTTCATATGCGGATGGCGGGTAGCGCTGCTTAATTCAACGCCGCCTGATCTCATCTGCAATTTTTTTTGAACGCATTGGTATTTTATGATGCGGATTTATTTTATGAGTCGCACGCACGACTGCATTGAGACGATTGCTTTTCGCGTCGCGGTGCGCTTTCGATCGCAAATGGACGATGGCGAACAATACGCCAGACTCGCCGAGTTTCCGGTGCAGGCGCGTGCCGAGCGCACCTCCTGTCACTCGGCGCCCGAGCCTGTGCTCAATGCTTTAGCGGCTTGCTGAAATGGTCCAGATAACGATCGCCCATCAGGTTTAAAAATTGTTCATGCGTCAGCCGCAGCAGTCGTTCGTGGTCGCCGCTTTCCAGATAGACGGTAGCGCTACTGTCGAGCGCATCGTCGACAACCGTGTCCATGCCCCAGGCCATGCCGACCGAAGGTACGGCACCCGCCTGACAATCTTCAAATTGCATCGCGACTTTGATTTCATCCGCGAGATGCAGATTGGGCCGCCCCAGCAAACGTGTCAGCTGGCCCACCATCACGGATTGATCGGCCGGCACAATCGCCATCACCAGGCCCGCCTCGTCCTCGAGGATTACGGATTTGGCGAGTTGCTGCGCCTGAATATGCGCAGCGCGCGCTGTTTCGATACTGCTGGAGCTGAGTTTATGTGCGCAAATCTCGTAACCGATACCATGCTGCCGGAGATAATGGGATAAACGCGCTGGAATGGACATGATGACCTCCTGATGACACTCGCTTGATGGGGTGGCTGGAGCCTGCGATCGCTTGCGCAAAAAATAGTGCTAGCGATCCGGGCGCCGGTTTAACCAACCCGATAGTAATTCGATCGGCAGCGGAAACACGATGGTTGAATTATGCTCCGTAGCGATCTCCGTCAATGTTTGCAGATAGCGCAGTTGCATCGCCTGCGGTTCGCGCGCCAGTATTTGCGCCGCCTCAAGCAATTTCACCGAAGCCTGCAACTCGCCCTCGGCATGTATCACTTTGGCGCGACGCTCGCGCTCCGCTTCGGCCTGGCGCGCAATCGCCCGCACCATGGATTCGTTGAGATCGACATGTTTCAACTCGACATTGGTGACCTTCACGCCCCACGCATCAGTGCGCTGGTCGATGATGGTCTGTATTGCCGCGTTGAGTTTGTCGCGTTCCGCCAGCATCTGATCCAGTTCGTGTTGTCCCAACACGGAGCGCAATGTCGTCTGCGCGAGCTGGCCGGTGGCCTCGTGAAAATTCTCAACCTGAATGATGGCTTTTTGCGGATCGACGACGCGAAAGTAGAGCACCGCGTTGACCTTCACGGAAACGTTGTCGCGCGAGATCACATCCTGCGACGGCACATCCATCACCACGATTCGCAGATCGACGCGCACCATTTGCTGCACCACGGGAATCACGATGATCAGCCCGGGCCCTTTGACCTGATCGAAGCGCCCGAGTGTGAAGATCACACCGCGCTCGTATTCGCGCAGAATTCGGAACGCGCTCATCAGCAACGCAATGCAGATGGCCAATATGGCGGCAAAAAAGTAGCTGCTCATGATGTTTGCTCCTGTTCGGTTGCTGGTGCGACCTGTAGTTGGAGCCCGTCGATGGCGGCGACGGTAATACGCTGCCCCCGATGTAAAGGACTGGTGGTCCGTGCCTGCCACAATTCGCCGCGAACATTCACCAAACCCTGCACCTGAAAATCCGCGCAGGCTTCGCCGCTGGCGCCCACCCAACTTTCCATACCACTGACGGGCAAGCGTCGGCGCGCCTTCAGCAGCCACGCGACCACCAAAATCAAAAACGCAGCGGATACCGATGCGAACGCGAGAATCAACGACAGCGCGACACGAAAGGCGGGCAACTCGGTATCAAACAATAGAATGGAGCCCAGCGCGAATGCCGCGATGCCGCTGAGACCGAGCACGCCGAAACTCGCCACCATCGTTTCCGCAATCATCAATGCCAACCCTAACAACACCAGCGCAAGACCGCTGTAGCTAATCGGCAAAACCTGAAACGCGTACAGCGCCACCAATAGGCAAATACCGCCCAGCGTGCCGGGCAGGATTGCGCCCGGACTATAAAATTCCAGCACCAGGCCATAGATGCCGATCAGCATCAGCACGTAAGCCACATTGGGATTGGTGATGACAGCGAGAAATTGATTGCGCCAGTCCGGTAGTATTTCCTGGATCGACAGGTCGGCAGTGTGCAATGACAACGGCCGGCGATCGCGTTGCAATTGCACCTGACGACCATCGATACGTTGCAGCAATTCGGCGGGGTTTTCCGCGATCAGATCGATAACGCCGGCGGCGAGCGCCTCGGTGGCCGTCAGCGTGGCGGCATTGCGCACCGCCTGCACTGCCCACTCGGCATTGCGTCCGCGCAATTGTGCAAGCGTGCGAATATAAGCGGCGGCATCGTTCACGACTTTCGCGTGCATGGCATCGCCGTCGCCAGCCTTGCTGGCCTTATCATCGCGCTGCTCGTCTTTCTCTCCCAAACCTTGCGGTACGCCGATCGCCACGGGCGTCGCCGCACCGAGATGAGTGGCGTGTGCCATCGCCGCAATATGGCAGGCGTAAAGAAGATAAGTGCCGGCGCTGGCCGCGCGTGCACCGGCGGGCGCCACCAGACAGACCACCGGCACGCTGCTATCGAGAATATGCTGGACGATGTCGCGCATCGATTCATCGAGTCCGCCGGGCGTATCGATTTGCAGCATGACAATGGGGACGTGCGCCGACTGCGCGTGTTGCAAATTGCGGATGATGTAATCGGCACTGGCGGGACCGACCGCACCGTGCAGGGTAAGCAGCCACGCTTGTGGCACAGGCTCAGCGGTCGCTGTCGTCGCAGACCACGAACCGCTCGCACTCATCAGCGCGGCAGCAACGCACAGCCCCCTCATTACGACCATCGCTCGTTTCACGATGCCGATCTCCACAGGCATCCTTGCCGCCCTGCCTCAACCTGCGCGCAGATCGCGCGGCAGATGCTGATAAATGTCGATAAAAGCACTTTCGATCAACCCGAACGCCGCATCGATTTGCGCGCGGGTAATCGTCAATGGCGGTGCAAAGCGCAATACGGTGGCATGCGTGTCTTTGGTTAAAATACCGTGGCGCAATAAAACTTCGCACGCAGCATGTGCATCTATGACAGCCGAATTTAATTCAACGCCGATAAACAAGCCGCGTCCGCGCACATCGCGAACCAATTCACTCTGCATATCTCCACCATGTATCTTTCCTGCATCTGTTAACGGTGCGCGCAAGCGCGCGAGATTTTGCAGAAAATAATCGCCCAGCTCGCGCGCGTGTTCGACCAGAT
>DATIED010000564.1:0-4637 GCA_035455965.1 Spongiibacteraceae bacterium | reverse complement strand
TGCCGGCTTCGTTAGCGACTGCCGCCGACGTCAATGTATTGTATCCTGGCCCCAGCACCAACGACGATCTCGCTCTGGGGATCTATCAAATCGGCGGATCGTATCCTTCGGGGACAAATTTTCTCGATCAATTTAAATTTTCACTCGCGAACGCACAAAATGTTGCATTCAGCATTGCCGATTCGCAATCCACCGATACGGCATCGACTCCGTCACCCTCCGGCTCGATGAATCTTTTCGATAACAGCTTTCTGACCTTCAGCGTTTTCGATAACACGGGCAAGTATCTCGGCTCTGGCGCCGAAAATAATCCGCTTAGCCTCAGCAATTTAGCCGCCGGGCAGCCGTATACATTAACCATTTCCGGCATAGCAAGCGGAATATTCGGCGGACAATACAAAGGAACGGTCGATGTAGGAGCCACCGCCAGCCCGGTTCCGATAGGGGCCACTCTACCAATGTTCAGTGCCGCGCTGCTTAGCTTATGCATTCGACGCCGCCAAATCGCGAAAGCATAATCCAGCACATAATTCTTCATTGATTACGCCTTGCGTCGATGCGCGAGGCTTTTTAATTTATTCCGGTTGAAAATCTCGACAGCCAAGCGCAATCGATAAGGCAAAGAATTAAAGTCGTCGAACGAAGCACCCGAACTATGGTCACAGGTATTTAAGAGGAAATTTTTGCACGAAAATGTATAAAGCATAAATACTTCCTGAGCAATCAGCGCTGGATCGATTTGTGCCAGGCACGACATAGCCGTCAATAATTAGGCGACCAGATCGGGTTGTGCCGGCTAGATGCGAGGGCAATCATATGATTTTTGTAGAAATTCATGGCCTATGGAACGGTGAAACGGTGCTCGATAATGCCAGCGTCATCGGCTTGGCGGATGATCTGGAGGACCAGCAAAAACAAATCACGACATTGACACTGCAAAAAATTACCGCTCCAAATCCACCACCCACTGTAGAGCCAGAGGAAAGTGCCGCAGCTTTTGCCAAGCGAGCCGGATTTTCGCGATTAGACTATTTTTATCAGCAGGACAATACATGGATGATCGTCGATGTTATCGACCCGACTACCCATTCGGTGACCGCTGAGTAGCGATCGCCGAATAGATAGCTGGAATAACCTTAAAGCATTTTAATTTTTAGCGGACATCGAAAAATCTAAAAAACTTTATGCCGAAATTCGTGGGCGCGACCGCTTAAACTCAATGCGATCCGTTTCAATATCCAGCAGCTGCTTCATGCCTTCGCGAGCTACATCGCTATTGTCGACGAGCGCCAGCCCGAATCCGATCGATGTTTTATGCGCGACGCAGGTTTTCACCCGAATTCGACTGGGGCATCGTTGACCGGTGGGCACAAACTGTATTTCCAAAGGCTGATGCAAGGTGACCTCGCCATAAACAGTGCGCACGAATAATCCTTCTCTGCTGATATTTTTGGTCTTACCAACCGCAACTGGCAAGCCCTTATTATAAATGATGACCTTTAGATCAGTTCTAGCTCTGCTGTTATGGCGATGTTCCATGAGTTGTGCTCCCTTAAAATTTAAACCCTGTTTAACTGTCGGCTTGCGACATCAAGAACGCCTGGCGATTAAGATCATCTTCGGGCGATTCCATGGATGCCATTCTGCATTACTTGCGGTAACGCGACTGAAAAATTAGCAAGCACGATACGCGCCATGTTATAAAAAAACCTTGGCAGCGCATTTCACGGGGATTTCCACGAGACTACGAATTTAAATACGCGGTCGAGTCTGTACCAAACGGCATTATTTACAACGTCAATGAAAAATCTTCCCCTCTCCATATTGAACTACGATTGAATGTACGGCTCGCAGTATTAAATTGGGATATTTATATTGTTAGGGGGCCCCATGCTTAGCGCCAGTTTGGATTTAGGAATGGTTGGCAACGGCAGCATCGCTGCATTGATCGATAAACAAGGCACGATTGTATGGTCTTGTTTTCCCTCCTTCGATGGCGACCCGATTTTTTGTCATTTATTGTCGCCGCAAACCAAGGGCGGCTACTGGCGTTTCGAACTTGAAGATTTCGACCGTGCCGAACAATTTTATCAACGCAACACCGCTGTACTGGTGACGCGACTCTACGATCAGCGCGGCGGTATTGTCGAAATACACGATTGCGCGCCGCGCTTTAAACAATACGATCGCATTTGGCATCCCACCACGCTGCTCCGGCAAGTGCTACCTATCGCCGGCGCACCGCGTCTGCGGATCGGCCTCGAGCCACTTTATCACTACGGGGCGGACCGACCTGCCCATACCACCGGCAGCAACCACATTCGCTATGTAATGGACGATACGGTATTGCGCCTGACCGCCGACCTCCCCATGCCGTATATCGAGCAGCAACTGCCTTTTCACCTGGAGCGCCCGCTACATTTTGTCTTTGGTCCCGACGAAACTTTGACGGTCAGCGCTACGAGTTACGTTAAAGATTGTCTAGAGCGCACACAGAATTATTGGTGGGAGTGGGTGCGCTATCTGTCGATCCCTTTCGACTGGCAGGACGCAGTCATACGTGCCGCAATCACGCTAAAGCTCTGCCAATCCGAAGCCACGGGTGCAATTATCGCTGCGGTAACGACCTCTATTCCGGAGGCCGCGCATAGTCAACGCAATTGGGATTATCGTTACTGCTGGCTGCGCGATGCCGCTTTTGTGGTGCGCGCGCTGAATCGGCTGGGAGCGACTCGCAGCATGGAGGAGTACCTGAGTTATTTGTTTAATTTGACTATTGGCGATGGCGAAATAGGGCCAGTGTTTGGCATTACCTTCCAGCGCAAGCTGGTCGAAAGCAATGCCGGCGCGCTGGCCGGTTATCGCGAAATGGGGCCGGTGCGAATCGGCAATGATGCCTGGCGCCAGCGTCAAAACGACGTTTATGGGAGTGTCATTCTAGCCACGGCACAACTATTTTTCGATCATCGGATCGAACGCCGCGGTGTAGAGGTTTTCGAGCGGCTGGAGCCGCTAGGCTACACCGCTGCGCGGCTCGCCGATCAAACCGATGCGGGACTGTGGGAATTTCGCAGCCTCTCACAAACGCACACCTATTCTGCTGTAATGTGTTGGGCCGCGTGCGATCGTCTGGCAAAAATAGCCGCGCACCTGGCATTATCTGAGCGAGAAAAATTTTGGCGCGAACACGCGGATAAACTGCACGCAGTTATTTGTGCCCGCTGCACGCATCCGCAAGGCGGCCACTTTGTCGCCGCCTTCGACAATACGCACCTGGATGCCAGTCTGTTGCTACTCGCCGATTTAGGTTTTGTCTCGGCGGATGACCCACGCTTTATTGCTACCGTGGACATCATCGGCCGCGAATTGCGCCGCGACAGCTATTTATTTCGTTACATCGCACCCGACGATTTCGGCGCTCCGGAAACCAGTTTTAGCATCTGCACCTTTTGGTACATCGACGCCCTGGCGCTGATTGGTCGTCGCGAAGAAGCGCTGGCATTATTTGAAAATATGCTGCAACGGCGAAATTCGCTGGGGTTGTTGTCCGAGGATGTCGATCCCGTCACCGGCGAATTATGGGGAAATTTTCCGCAAACCTATTCCATGGTGGGATTGATCAATTCGGCAACCCGCCTATCGCGTTCGTGGGACGATGCCTTTTGATCTCGATTCAAATCAAGCACCACACGACACTAATATTTAATACGATATCGGGGATTTAATACGATGCCGGATGCTGCACGATGCGGCGCTTGCGACGATATAGACGTCTGGCGGGAGCTTCTCGCAGCAATGGAATAGAGGTCTCACTATCGACGCTGAGACCTTTAATCCGCCTATAGACTTCCTCCCTATGTACCTCAATATTACGGGGAGCCTTAATACCCAGTCGCACCTGACCACCCTGCACATCCAATATGGTTACGACTACTTCGTCGCCCAGCAGCAACCCCTCTTGTATCTCACAAGTTAATACCAACATGTGCTTCTCCCTGATATCGATATCATTAAGTTCGACGCAATAGCATCGATAATCCCTTGCCCTTGCGCCTTGAATGCCGAACAGCTCAAATTAATTTGCAACGCACGGTCAAGCTACTTCTCGCTTAGTGTGAAATTTGGTGGTACTGACCTCAGATAAGCTCAAGTGCTTTGCGAAGGTGCAGCTTAGATTTGCAATAATTACCGAACGAATGGTAATTATTGGATATCCGCACAACTCAACGACCTCTTTCTAACCGCATGAGGTTGCGGCGCTGAATTGGGATCGGGACTATGATCCGGCGGCGGCACGGTAGTGGGCGTCGGAGCGGGCACCTCGGGCGCCGAATCCGGAGCTACCTCCGGCGGCGGCTCAGGTGTAGTTTGCGAAACGACTCCCCTATTTAACGCCATCGCGGCGCTTGCCAATCGGCTTTGCTGCGAATCGCAGCCTGCTTGCTTTTCCACCATCGCTCTCATTAAAACTCCTGGAGATGCACAATTACGACTACCGGCAACACTCGGAGTTCATAAGGAAATAACTCCAGCCCATATGACTCAGCACATAAGGTGCCAGCAAGCCATCGAATTGAACAAATTGCCTGTCGAATGCAGTATTTTTCCAGGTATACGTTAGGCTACCCGCGCGGGCC
>DATIED010000563.1:0-3168 GCA_035455965.1 Spongiibacteraceae bacterium | reverse complement strand
TAGTTGTTAGTTGTTAGTTGTTAGTTGTTAGTTGAGGTTGAGGTTGAGAGGTGCAGTGGCTGACGCGCCATAAGCGCCAATTCAATAAGATCGCCGCTACAGTCAATCCCAATACCAGACCGATCCATAAACCTTTAACGCCGTGCGCGGGGCCAAAATAATCGGTTAATCCCAGCACGTAGCCGACCGGTAGACCAATGCCCCAATACGCGATCAAGGTGATCACCATCACGACGCGCGTATCGTGATAACCGCGCAGGCAACCGGCGGCGGTGACCTGTAAGCCGTCGGACAGCTGATAGGCCGCCGCGAATACCAATAGCTGTGCGGTCAATTGATGCACGGCGCTGTCGCTGCTGTATATCGACGCGATATAGATAGGAAATAACAGCATCACCGAGGCGCTCAGCAGCGAAAACAGCGTGGCGTAGATCGCGCCCATCTGCACGTAGCGGCGCGCGCGCAGCGTTTCCTGCGCGCCGAGTGCGCGGCTGATTTTCACCGTCAGCGCCAACCCCAGGCTCGACGGCACCATAAACATCAGCGCGCTGAAATTAAGTGCGATTTGATGGCTGGCGATAGTGGTCGCACCGAGTTGGCCAATCAATAATGCGACCAGTGCGAATAAACTGATCTCGGCAAAAACCGCAGCGCCGATCGGAAATCCAAGCTTCAATATTTTGCCGATATGCAACCACTGCGGTCGTTGAAAATTGCGTAGCAACTTTCGATAGCGTGGAAACAGCAGCGCCGCCAGCGCAAAAAAATTCAGCCACAAGGCGATACCGGTGGCCCACCCGCAGCCGGCGCCGCCGAGTTTCGGCGCACCGAACAGGCCGTGAATAAAAATATAGTTGAGCGGGATATTCAGCAATAGCGCGCCGACATTGATGATCATCACCGGCGTACTGCGGCCGCTACCCTCGCTGAAGCCGCGCAATACAAAAATAAAAGTGGCCGCCGGCGCACCGAACGCGATGCCGCGTAAATATAATTCGCCGAGCGGTTGTACCTGCGCATCGACCGACATCCATTGCAATAGCTCGCCGCAGTGACTGGCGAGCAGCGCATTCACGACCGCCATCATCGACGCCAACCAGATCGCCTGTTGAAACGTGGTGGCGATGCTGTCGCGCTGACCGGTGCCATGTGCACGCGCGATCAGCGCAGTGACCGCACTGAATAGCCCATTGCTGAATAATAAAACCGGCATCCACAGGCTGAAGCCGACTGCGACCGCGGCCAGATCGACGGCGCTGACCGCGCCGGCCATGGCGGTGTCGACGACGCCCATTGCGACCTGCGCCAGTTGACCGATTAACATCGGCCAGCCGAGCTGCAGCAGTCCGCGCAAATCGCTGGCGCGCGGTGGTAGCTGGAGCGATTGTGGCGCCGGCGCGGAGGATGCTGGAGCTGAGACGTGAATGGGCAAGGTTTGGCGAGTTCCGTGTAGGGGCTGGTAGAGGCTCCGTGGTACCGATAGTCCCTGCAAATGATCCGGCACCGATACCGGCGTGCCAGTATAAAGGAGCCAGCGCGGCTTGCGGTTGCCGATGAGCATCGTAAAGTTTTGAGAAGCGAAGCCGTGGGTCCGGTGGGTCGAGCCTGGCCGCTGGTTTGCCAAGTGCGCGGCTTGCAGTGATAATAGCGCGCGCGTCAGTCCCCCCTTGAGTTCCTGTTTCTCATCTGCCTCTATCGCTGCGTTGCCGGATTTGCGTGGGACCACTCGGACTCGTACCGCATCCGCTGCATGGTTTCGTTGCAGCCACTTATCTAGAGCAGCTTGAGAGATACCGTATTGATTAGCAAATGGCTGAAAGCTTTAACTGGCCGCCCCGCGGCACCGCAGAGCGGCGAAGCGCAAAGTCGCGCCGCCGAACAGCATCGAGACTCCCACAACAATCGCGATAATGTGCGCAGCGGCGCGGCTACGGCGCACGCCGAGAAACCACGCCGTCCGCGCGGCGGTAAAAACCCCAAAGCGGCCGGCGCGCCGCAGCCGGCCTGGTCGATCGAGGAATTTCAAGTGCCGGCGGCGGAGGGCAAGACTCGCTTCCACGATCTCGGTCTGGACGAACGCATTCTGCACGGCATCGCCGATCTCGGTTTTCAGTATTGCTCGCCGATTCAGGCAGCCGCTCTGCCCCAGACCTTGCGCGGCCACGACATGATCGGTAAGGCGCAGACCGGTACCGGCAAGACCGCCGCCTTCCTGATCACCATCCTCAACGATCTGCTTAATAATCCGCTGCAGGACGAGCGTTATGTCGGCGAGCCGCGTGCGCTGATCATCGCGCCGACGCGCGAACTGGTGCAGCAGATCGGCGACGATGCCAGTAAGCTCGCTAAACATACGGGGCTGCACATCGTCACATTAATCGGCGGCATGGATTACCAAAAGCAATTGAATCAACTCGGTAGTGCGGTAGTCGATGTCGTGGTGGCGACGCCGGGCCGCCTGCTGGATTTTCAGCAGCGCAAGGATTTGTATCTCGATCAGGTCGAGATACTCGTGATCGACGAAGCCGATCGCATGCTCGATATGGGTTTTATTCCGCAGGTTAAGCGCATCGTGCGCAGCACGCCGCAGAATACCCATCGCCAGACTTTGTTATTCAGCGCAACGTTCACGCAGGATGTCATCAATCTCGCCGATCAGTGGACGCATGAACCAGCGCGCGTAGAGATCGAGCCGGAAAGCGTGGCGACCGACACTGTCGATCAGAAAATTTACATGGTGACCGAGCGCGAAAAATTCCAGCTGCTGCTCAATATTCTGCGGCAGCCGGATGCGGTCAGCGTGATTATTTTTGCCAACCGCCGCGACGAGACGCGCTGGCTGTTTGAGAAGCTGCAGAAGAACCGCATTAACTGCGGGATGATTTCCGGCGAAATTCCGCAGGGCAAGCGCACCAGTACGCTGCAACAATTCAAAAGCGGAAAGTTACAGGTGCTGGTCGCCACCGATGTCGCCGGCCGCGGTATTCACGTCGATGGCGTCAGCCACGTGATCAACTACGCACTGCCGGAAGATCCCGAGGACTACGTGCATCGCATTGGCCGCACCGGTCGTGCGGGCGCCAGCGGCACTTCGATCAGTTTTGCCAGCGAGGACGATGGTTTCCTGCTGATGCCACTCGAAGTATTGCTCGGTAAAAAGCTCGTTTG
>DATIED010000562.1:0-3093 GCA_035455965.1 Spongiibacteraceae bacterium | reverse complement strand
GGAAGCAGTCGCAACTGCTGCAATTACGGTGCCGGCAAGCAAAACATCGCGACGGGTATGGGAGGGCAGGTGTTGATCTATGGAGTCAGGCATATCTTATTTCCTCCTTGTGAAGATAATTAGTCTTGCTTGAAAAAAATAATCAGCCTTTTATTGGATACCTGTAGCAAAAAATGCGTGCGGCAAGAAAATTGATTTACTAACGAATCGTACTCGATTTATATTCCAAGAGAAAAAATGGGGCGCATAGGCGCCCTCGATAAATTATTTGGCGGGGACGGGCGCCAGCACCTGGCCGTGGTCGACGCGCTCGGGTGCCTTGTGCACCATCGTGTACGCATAGTCGACACCCATGCCATAGGCGCCCGAATGTTCGCGCACGATGGAGATCACAGCATCGTAGGTTTCTTTGCGCGCCCAGTCGCGCTGCCATTCCAGCAATACCTGCTGCCAGGTCATCGGTACCACGCCGGCTTGAATCATGCGTTGCATCGCATAATCGTGCGCCTCTTTCGAGGTGCCGCCGGACGCATCGGCCACCATGTAAATTTCGTAGCCGCCCTCTGCCATCGCCGCAAATGCAAAGCCGTTATTGCACACCTCGGTCCACAGTCCCGATACCACGACTTTTTTCTTGCCGTTTTTCGCAAGGGCATCGCGCACTTTCTGGTCGTCCCACGAATTCATCGATGTCCTTTCGAGAATCGGATGTGTTGGAAATACGGCGAGCAACTCCGGATAACTGTGACCGGAGAATGATTCGCTTTCGACGGTGGTGATAGTGGTTGGAATATTAAAAACGCGCGCGGCTTTCGCGAGTCCGACGACATTGTTTTTCAGCGTCTGCCGGTCGATAGATTGCACGCCGAAGGCCATTTGCGGTTGATGATCGATAAAAATTAACTGGCAATTTTGCGGGGTCAGCAATTCGGGTTTGGTGGTCATGATCGATCTCCTTGGCTTGCTATATGGGGGAAATTTAAACAGGCCTTTTCGGCTCAGCGGCGTTAGCGGACTCTCCAGCCGGCAATTCGCCGAATATATGCGGTACACATTCTTTCTGGAACCAGCCGATGCTGATCGGTTGTCCGGAGAGCACGCGCTTGGCGAGTGGTATGGTCTGTTCGCCGATCAAAATGCCCAGCAGGCCGACCAACGCGACCACCGGCGGCGCTGGCGAGCGTACATTGAGGAGGGCGTAGATGATGCCGACGAGCAAACCAACAGCAAACGACAATAAATAAATTTTCATTGCAGCTCCTCCTGATAACCGTCAACGATCTTTCGATTTGTTTCGACTTACCTGGTGCCGATTTATCTAATACCCATTTGCCGAGTGTCGATTCACTTGCTATCGACGTACCGGGTGTCGGTTGGCCCGTTACCGAAGATATACACGACTGCTCCTTCCTCTGTTGTATAAGCAAAGTGAGCTTTACCTGCCGGCTCGATGTAAATGCTGCCCGGTTTTAAAGCTTTCGTGGCGGCGTCAATTGCTTTGTCTCCATATCCGAAGTGCCACAACCCCTGAACGACTGCTGCTGTGCGTTGATCGCGATGCGTATGTGCAGCGATATGCGTATTTTTCGGCACGCTTAACGCGATGACATAGGGCTCGGAGCCGGATGGATCACCGCAGACGACGGTGGTGCGGATTCCTTGTACACCCGATGTACCTGCGCCCGCGCCGCTCGTCGGCATAGCGGCAATTTCCGCTGGGTCCAGACGCAGCTCGTCGCATGCGCCCGCGTACGCTTGAGTCGCAAATATTTGGGTCACCAATACCTGCGCCGCGAATAAAATGGTCCTGGCGCCGATAGCCGTGACTCTGGTTGAGAAGGCCCCGATTAATCGACGCGCAATCACAGCTTGCTCTCCAAATAAGCTCTGACCATTTTTACGGTATCGGTGGGATTTTCATCCATGATCCAGTGGCCCGATTTTGGAATGACGCCGCCCTGTACGGTGGTGAATCCGCCTTCGGCTACTGCGACCATCGTAGTGCCAAACGATTTTTCGCCACCCAGCGCCAGCACCGGAATATTTAGCTTGCCCTTTGCCAGAGATGCGCGGTTGTCGATGGCATCCTGATCGAATGCCGCGAACTGAGCAAAGCCCGCGTGCATCGCACCCGGCAGCGCATACAGTTTTGCATAGTGTTCGCGAGCGGCCTCCGATACACCGGTTGGCGAGGCGGCAAATTCATTCCAGAATCGATCCAGATAGATACGCTCGCGCCCTTGCACCAGACGCTCCATATCGGGACCACCAAAGCGGAAATGCCACAGCATCGGGCTCTTCAGAATTTCTTCCCACGGTCCCAGGCCGGGGATCGGCGCGTCGATAAACACCAGCCGATTTACGCGCTCCGGATATTGGGCCGCGAATGCAAATGTCACCATGTTGCCGATGTCGTGTGCGACGACACTGGCCCGTTTAATTTTGAGCGCGTCCAATACGCCGGCAATATCGCCAGCTTGCGTTTTCTTGTCGTAGCCGCCGGCCGGTTTCGACGAAAGTCCGAGGCCGCGCAGATCCGGAATTACCACGGTGTGGTCGCGCGCGAGATCGACCGCCAATGGCACCCACATATCGCCGGTATCGCCGTAGCCGTGCACCAGCACGACAGCCGGTCCCGAGCCGGCACTGCGCACGAAGATGGTGGTGCCGTTGGTAGTAATGTTCTGAGTTTTAAATTCTTGCGGGTAGGTGAGCGTTTGACCAAACGCCTGCATTGCGGCAAAACAAACAACGAGTAATAGCAATCGCATGAAAAACCCTCCATTGATTCGATAGTTGCTCTTAAGCGGATAATAATAGTTGAGCTTAATTTGAATAGTTGCGGCACGGTCAATCGACACTGCGAAGAGGCCCTCGGTCAGTACGAATTGGATACGCTGCTATGAGAGTACATCGAAAAGGAGCGGCGACGATAGTAATTTACGAAGCATTTTTATAAATGACGATTGTCGATGGCGGTTGTTGAATTACTTAGCTTACATGCCGTAGCAATGTTTCCATTCCCCAGTCCGCTGCGGCTAGCGGATTATTGTAGCCAGAATGTTGATCGTATCGCGGCGAGCGGCGCAAGGT
>DATIED010000561.1:0-4317 GCA_035455965.1 Spongiibacteraceae bacterium | reverse complement strand
CAGACGTGTGCTCTTCCGATCTTACAGTGGGCGCGGCGCTGGCGAGCGCGGCGTGAACGGTGCGAGTCGAGCATGGTGGCGGGTGCAAAGCGCGTTGTTTATCACCTCGCTACCGTTGCTCTTGGTATTGAGCGGTCAATTTACCTTACTGGCGCTGCCGGCCAATGCGCTCGCGGTGCCATGGTCGACACTGGCGACAATGCCGCTGGCCTTCGCCGCGTTGTTATTGGATGCGATCGCGCCGCAGTGGAGCGGCACGCTGTGGTGGCTGGCCGATTTATCGCTGCAATGGTTGTGGCGCTATTTGTGCTGGCTGCAGCATTGGGGCGGCGCGGCGATCTGGCGGCCCGCCGGTTTCGGGCCTTTTTCGTTGACTTGCGCAACGCTGTTCGCCGCGTTGTATTTATTGCCGCGCGGCACGCCGGGACGCAGTTGGACGTGGTTATTTTTATTGCCGCTGGGCTGGCCGCAGCTCGAGCCGATCGCGACCGGCGATTGCCGTATCACGGTGATCGATGTGGGGCAGGGGCTCAGTGTATTGGTGCAGACCGCCGGGCATAATCTGTTGTACGACACCGGTCCGCCGTTCGGGCCGGCGCGCACGGTTGCGGAATTGACGGTGGCGCCGCTGTTGCAACTGCGCGGCATCGGCCAGCTCGATACCGTGGTGATCAGCCACAAAGATAGCGATCACGCCGGCGGTTGGCCGACCATCGCCGCGCAATTTTCCGTGCAGCGCCTTGTAATTGGCGAAGCCTTGCCGATTGCCAATGCGCCAGGCAGTCAAGCGAATGACGATCGACCCTTGCCGCTGCCAGCCGCGCCGGAGCCGGAGTTCTGTAAGGATGATATGTTCTGGCGTTGGGATGCAGTCGGCTTCAAGCTGCTGCATCCGCATGGCGACGAAGCCGGCGCCGGCAACAATCGCAGCTGTGTCCTGCAGATCGATGCCGGCGGCGTCGCGATTTTATTGCCCGGCGATATCGAGCGCGCTGCCGAGCAGGCATTGCTCGCGCGTGCGCAATTGACCGCGGTCGATATTTTGCTGGCGCCGCATCACGGCAGCCGCAGTTCATCGACGGCAGCGTTTATCGAGCGTCTGCAGCCGCGCTATGTGGTTTTTTCGACCGGCTATTTAAACCGCTTTCACCATCCGAGCGCTGCGGTCGTCGAGCGTTACAACCAGCTCGGCGCGCAGCTGTTCGATACCGCCTACAGCGGCGCAATTACTTTCGTTATCGAGCGCGGACGTGTGGCGCAGATCACGCAGCAACGACAGACGAGTTCCCACTACTGGCAATAACGCGCCGCTCGCTGCGCCGCGCGGCGTCGGCGCATTTCGCGCGCGCGCGGCCATGTGCTACATTTGCGCCACAATTAATCCGGCAGCTCGTCGCCGTGCCTGTTCAGCGGGTACCGAGCTTGCGGTAGCAGGGGTTCTCGAGTGTTTGAAATTATCAAAGCGGGCGGTTGGTTGATGCTGCCCATCATCGCCTGCTCGATCATTGCAGTGGCAATTTGTGTGGAGCGATTACTGGCGTTGCGCGCACGTAAAATTGCACCGCCGCAATTATTGGGCGAAGTGTGGGCCTGGGTTAAAAACAATCAATTGGATGCGAATAAACTCCGCGAATTAAAGCAGGGCTCGCCGCTCGGTTTATTGCTGGCGACCGGTCTCACCAACGCGCGCCACGGCCGCGAAATCATGAAGGAAAGTCTCGAGGAGTCGGCAGCGGTCGTGGTGTACGGCATGGAGCGTTATTTAAACGCGCTCGGCACCGTGGCATTGATCGCGCCGATGCTGGGTCTGGTCGGCTCGGTGATGGGCATCATGAATGTGTTCAACGAAATCCGCTTTCACGGCACCGGCGACCCCGGCATATTGGCCGGAGGCATTTCCGAAGCGTTGATCACCACCGCGTCGGGTTTGATCGTAGCGATTCCCGCCACCGTCATGCATCGCTTTTTTAACGGCCGCATTACTTCGCTGGTGTTGATGCTCGAACAGGAGACGTTGAAACTGGTCGATGCGTTGCACGGCGATCGCAAAGTGGAATTGAAGGAGATCCGCTGACCGTGCGCTTTAAAAGACCGAGCACCACCGATGTCGATCTGGGCACCAACATCATTAATCTGGTGGATGTGTTACTGCTGTTGCTGATCTTTTTTATGATCTCCACCACGTTCACCAAAAAAAGCGAATTGAATATTCAGTTGCCGGAAGCGAATGCGCAGCCGGCGGAACATAACGACAAGCAAATCGATATTTTGATTACCGCCGATGGCCGCTACAGCATCAACGATCGCGGCCTCAGCAAAAGCGACGTCGACAGTATCAAAGCAGCGCTGCAGGAAGTATCCGGCGGGGACAGCACGCTGCCGCTGAGCATCACCGCCGACGGCAATACGCCGAATCAGGCAGTGGTGCGGGCGATGGATGCGGCCGGCCAGCTCGGTTTTGCGCATTTAAGCCTGACCACGCAGGTGCCGAAAACCGAACGCTGATAAACGCATTGCGCGCACCGCTCGGTGCGACTTCGATTCGATAATACTCACTGGGAAATTTGCGCGGCGCGATGAATCTCGAAGCAAGCTTGCAACGCCGCTGGTACGGTCGACCCGGCTGGTTGAAATTGTTGTTGCCGCTGGAGGGACTCTATCGCCTGGTGGTCGCGCTGCGCCGCCGGGCCTATCGACAGGCCTGGTTGCCGGTGTGGCGCGCGCCGGTGCCGATCGTCGTGGTCGGCAATATCGCGGTCGGCGGCACCGGTAAAACGCCGGTAGTTATCGCGCTCTGCAACGCACTGCGGCGCGCTGGTTTTACGCCCGGCATCATCAGCCGCGGCTACGGTGCGAGTCCCGCAGAATTTCCCTATTCAGTCACCACCACCAGTACCGCCACCGAGAGCGGCGACGAGCCGTTATTGTTGGCGCGGCGCAGCGGCTGCCCGGTGGTGATCGCGCCGCGGCGCGTCGCGGCTGCGCAATATCTGTTAGCTCGACACGATTTATTTGGGCAGCATCAGTGCGACGTGATTATTTGCGACGACGGCCTGCAGCATTATGCGTTGGCGCGCGCTATCGAATTAGTGGTCGTCGATGCGGCGCGCGGCTTCGGCAATGGCCATTGTTTACCGGTGGGACCGCTGCGTGAATCGCTGCAACGTCTGCGCTCGGTGGATGCGTTGCTGTGGAATGGCGCGGTGGATACGGAATCGGGTGCCGCATCGGCACACGACGAAATCGCCTGCCCGCAATACGCGTTTCATTTAGCGCCGACGGCCGTCGTGCATCTCGCATCGGGTCGCGAGCTGCCGGTGGCGGACTGGGCTGCAAAACATCCGCGCGTGCATGCGGTCGCCGGCATCGGCAACCCCGCGCGCTTTTTTGCGACCGTGCGGCAGCTTGGTTGCCAGCCGGTCGAACACGCATTTGCCGATCATCAGGTATTCGCGGCGAGCGATTTTAATTTCGCGGAACAACTGCCGGTGTTGATGACGGAAAAGGATGCCGTCAAATGCGCCGCGCTCGCCATGGACAATTTCTGGTTTTTACGGGTCGAGGCCGCGCTGCCCGATTCCCTGCTAACGGCGATAACCGGTAAACTGGGCGCACGTTAAGCCACCTAAGCCGTCGCCATGTCTTTCATCGTCATCATTCCCGCGCGTTTTAATTCCTCTCGACTGCCTGGCAAGGTATTGCTCGATATCGCCGGCAAACCGATGGTGCAATGGGTGTGGGAGCGCGCCTGCGCCAGCGCCGCCGAGCGCATCATCATCGCCACCGACGATACGCGCGTCGCCGCTGCCGTCGCCGCATTCGGCGGCGAAGTTTGCATGACGCGCGCCGACCACGAATCCGGCACCGATCGCCTGCAGGAAGTAGTCGACCGTCTCGGCTTCGACGATAGCCAGATCGTCGTCAACGTGCAGGGCGACGAGCCGTTGATTCCGCCGGCGGTGATCGATCAGGTGGCGCTGAATTTAGCCGGCTCCGAGCGCGCAGGTATCGCCACGCTGGCGAAGCGCATTCGCAACGCCGACGAAGTATTCAATCCCAATATCGTCAAAGTGGTGGTCGACAACAGTCAGCATGCGCTGTATTTCAGCCGCGCACCGCTGCCCTGGGATAGAGATGCCTGGACCGCGAAAACATTGAGCGCGGCCGAGCACAGCGCGCCGCTGGCCGGCGATTGGGCGCGCCATATCGGCATCTACGCGTACCGCGTCGATTTTCTGCAGCGCTTCGTGACCTGGCCGCTGGGGCGACTCGAACAATTGGAAAAACTCGAACAATTGCGCGCGCTGGAAAACGGCG
>DATIED010000560.1:0-4996 GCA_035455965.1 Spongiibacteraceae bacterium | reverse complement strand
GACTGCGCGCCGGTAACTCGCGGAATGCTTTGAACGGGTTCGAGGCGACGGCAGGCTCGTACGATGGCAACTCGCTGACAGTGATATCCTGGCTCAAAAACCAACTGCGCCATTTTTCCATACGCGCATCGTCGAGCGCGTACGGCATATGACTTTTAACCAACAGTGTTGAATTGATCAACTGCAGCCGATAATACACGCGCGCCACACCGGGATCGTCGTACGGCCGGCGCGTTGCAATCATCTGCGGCGGTTGCGATGGCGGTGTGCGCGAGCGCACTAATTTAAAGAAATGCGCTTCGTCGCCGGAAAAGTATAAATCGCCGAGATACAGATGCTCGTAAATGTAGCGACTCATGAGCTGTTGCTGCAGCGAGTCGCCATTGAGAAATTTTTCCCAACGCTGCACTTCATCCAGTACCCCGCCGTCCGGCGCCGGCGGCGCGATGACCCTGGCGCCGGTTTCCAGCCAGCGCTTTATCGTTTGAAAATTATTCTCCTCGATCGCCGGCATACCATAAGGCATACCCCACTGCGGATAATTGCGCGCGAAGCTATCGAAGGTCTCCACGCGCGTGCACTGCTGATCGCGATCGAGCGAAAAATCAAAACTCGGCGGCAACGGCTCATTTCCAATGATCGGGTGCTCGCGCTTCAACTCAAGCATTCGGTACAACGTGCTGCCGGTGAGGCTGGTCGAGGCTTGCTGATATTCGTCCAGCACCGGATAGAAATCTTTCTGGCGCCATTCATCAGCGCTCTGCGCATCGATAAACAAGCGCGTTAAATTTTCCGCCAGCAACCGCGTGCCATCGTAAACCTTGATCGGACTGGCGCCGCGATCGACACCGGAAAATGAAGTCAACTTCAATTGGCATGGCGCGTCGTAACAACCGTGACAGGCGACACAGCGCTTGTCAAAAATCGGCTTTATATCGCGGTAATATTCCGGCTCGTGATATTGCGCCAGCGGCACGGTCAACTCGCGCGGGAGCGGACTGGGCTTGCCGTAGTTTTTTTCCCAGCGCCACTGCGCAATCGCTGCGCAACCGGCAATAGCGACTAATAGACACACCACGGCGATGCGCGCGCCAAGCCGCCGCAGTGGCAGTGTTCCAATCATCGCTATCGATTCCTATATTTAGCCCAACCCGCTTGCGAAGCAAATTATTGCGCCGGTTACAGCCATCAACGTATGTTGTGCAATGCCTGCTTTTCAATGTATACCGCGAAAGGTCTATCGGTAAAAATCCGCAGTAATTCGGACTAGATTAACCCGAAAACAGCCGATGCTGGAAGGCTGCCTTTACAGCGGCAATAACGATGGTTGCTATGCAATGTGTGCTGCAATTTATTGGCTTCACCCATTTAAGGAAGCGAGCGCCGGCTAAATGACAAATCGATAACCGACGCCAATCTCGGTGAGCAGGTGTTGGGGTTGAGCGGAGTCCTTTTCGATTTTCTGGCGCAGATGCGTCATAAAAACGCGCAGCGATGGATTATTATCGACCTGACTCGGCCCCCACACGTCGCGCAACAATTGCCGATGCGTGAGCACCTTTCCCGCATTGGCTATCAGGTACGTCAGCAGCCGATATTCGATCGGCGTCAAATGCAATGGCTGGCCGGCGCGCAGCACGGTGCGCAATGCGAGATCGACGCGCACCTCGCCGAACTCGATAGTCGACTGCGCCGCTGCGTCGCCTGCTCTATTTAAACGCCGCAATAGCGCACGCACGCGCGCCAGCAGTTCGCCGGTACCGAAGGGTTTCACCAGATAATCGTCGGCGCCGGCATCGAGCGCGGCTATTTTATCTTCCTCGGCAGCGCGCGCCGATAACACCAGTACCGGCAGGCTCGCCCAGCCGCGTAAATCGCGAATAAACTCGACGCCATCGCGATCGGGCAGGCCGAGGTCTAAAATAATTAAATCGGGTTTGCGCGTGCTTGCCTCGATTAAACCGCGCTGCGCCGTCTCGGCCTCGAATACCTGACAGCCCTCGTCTTCCAACGCGGCTCTCACAAAGCGCCGGATTTGCGCCTCGTCCTCGACCAGAATAATGACGGCTTTCGCTGTGCTCATTTAAGCTCCACGCACCATCGGCACGGACAAAATATTCAATGCTCAGCGGCGGTCGGTAAGTGCGACTCATCGATCGACGGTGGCTCGCCGCATGGCAGCGCGACGACAAATCGCGCTCCGCCTAACGGACTTTTCTCCGCCCAGATTCTACCGCGATGCGCCTCGACGATGGCGCGGCAAATCGCCAACCCCAAACCCACGCCCGGTGTCGCGCTTTCCTTTTGGCCGCGCGTAAATTTTTTGAACACATCCTCCTCCATGCCGATCGGTATACCGGGACCATTGTCATCGACCGCTATTTCAATATTATCGCCCTTCACGGCGGCACCAATTTCAATACGACTGCCGGGTGGCGTATATTTTTTGGCATTCTCAAGCAGATTGAAGAGTACCCGCTCCATCAATACCGCATCGAATTCAAATAGCGGCAGGTCTGTCGTTGAGTGTACGACAACAGTGTGGCCGAGCAGTAAGTGCTTGGCCGCCGCCAATGCCGAGCCGATAATCTCCTCCAACGGCTGCCACTGTAAATTAAGTCGCACCGCACCCGCCTGTAATTTACTCATGTCGAGCAAATTGTTAACCAGTGCCGTCAGGCGCAATGTTTCATCGCGCATCGATGCTGCAAGCTCACGCTGCTCGGCGCTCAACGGCGGCTTGCTGATCGTTAAATATTCCGCCGATCCCAGCAATGCGGTCAACGGCGTGCGCAGATCGTGCGATAACGCCGACAACAGCGAATTGCGCAGCCGCTCCGATTCGATTTGCACTGTGGTCGATTGCGCGATATCGACATAGTGCACGCGCTCGATAGCTAGCGCGATCAAGCTGGCAAAGATATCGAGCTGACGGCGCTGTTCGGGGATCAGCAACCAGCGCGTACTGCTCGGCGACACCGCCAGCACACCGCGAATACGCATCGGCGCGCGCAGCGGTAAATACAAAATGGCGCTGCCGGGCAGTGTGTCGGTGCCGGGGCCGGCCGCCTCGTTGCGCTCGAACACCCAATGTGCAATGCCCATATCGATCTGCATGGCGGTCGGCGTTTCGACCGATTCGCACAATTGATCGTTAGCATCAGTAAGCACCAGCGCAGCCTGAGCATTGAAACTACTTTCGACAAAGCGCGCCGCGATCGCCGCGATTTGCTCCAGCACCAGCGCCGCCGATAATTCGCGCGACATCTCGTACAGCGCGCGCGAACGCGCCTCGCGATTCATGGCGACGCGCGCCTGATACTTCAAACCGGCGGTCAGCTGGCCGATGATCAACGCCACCGTCAGCATGACGGCAAATGTCAGTAGATATTCCGCATCGCCGACCGCCAGCGAAAAGCGCGGCGACACGAAGAAAAAATCGAACGCAGCGACACTGAGGAAAGCAGCCAATATCGCCGGTCCGCGCCCATAGCGCACCGCCACCAATACCACCGCCAGCAGAAAAATCATAATGAGGTTGGCCGGCGCCAATAGCTGCTGTAGCGCGGCGGCGATCAGCGCGGCGCCGCAGCAGGCAGCCGCGCTGATCGCATAAGCCGGCCAATCGATGTTGGTTGCCGTCGGCGCTGCACCGCCGGCGAGCGCCGACGGCAGCAGGCGCGGCGCGCTCTGCGTGCCGCGGGCAATCTGCGCGATATCGAGGTCCGGCGCCAGGCGACTCACGCGCTCCGCCAACGATGCACGCATCCACCAGCGACGAGGCGCGGCGCGGCCCATGATGATCTTTGCCAGATTGTGGCTGCGCGCATATTCGACTAATGTCGCGGCGATATCGCTGCCCGGTAAAGTCGCGGTTTCGGCGCCGAGATCCTGCGCCAGCTTCAAGGTTTTTAAAATGCGCTGCCGGGCGCCGGAAGACAAGCGCTGCAACTGCGGCGTTTCCACATAGATCGCATGCCAGGGCACATTCAGTTTGCTGGCACTGCGCGCCGCGCTGCGAATGGTTTTTTCGCCGCCGACATCCGGGCCGATACAAACCAGCAGCGATTCGCGCGTCTGCCACAGCGAGGATACCGATTGCTCCTCGCGATATTGCAACATCTCGCCATCGACGCGGTCGGCGGTGCGGCGCAATGCCAATTCGCGCAGCGCAATCAAATTGCCTTTGCGAAAAAAATTGCGGATGGCGCGCTCGGCCTGCTGCGGTAAATACACTTTTCCCTCTTGCAGGCGCTGCAATAATTCATCGGGCGGCAGATCGACGATGACCACCTCGTCGGCCTCGTCGAAAATGCGATCCGGCACGGTTTCCCAAACACGAATGCCGGTGATACCGCCCACCACATCGTTGAGACTTTCGATGTGTTGCACGTTAACCGTAGTGAATACATTGATGCCGGCGGCCAATAATTCTTCGATGTCCTGCCAACGCTTGGGATGGCGCGAGCCGGCGACATTCGAATGCGCGAGCTCATCGACCAATAGCAGCGCCGGCTTGCGTTGCAGCGCGGCGTCGAGATCGAACTCCGGCAGTGTACGCTCGCGGTAGGGAATTTCGCGCAGTGGCAATTGCTCCAGGCCGGCCAGCAGCGCGGCGGTCTCGGCGCGACCGTGCGTTTCGATCACGCCGATCACGACGTCCAAACCCTGCTCACGCAATAATCGCGCAGCATTGAGCATCGCATAGGTTTTGCCGACGCCGGCCGACGCACCGAAGAAGATTTTTAATTTACCGCGCAGCGCCCGCGCCTCTGCCTGCTTGACGCGATCGAGTAAGCGATCGGGATCGGGACGCTGATCGATCATGCGGCGAGGCTCCGAAAATATTCAGGTATCAGCGCGGTAATGTATCCAACGCCAGATTCAATGCAAGCACATTCACGCGCGGCTCACCAAAAATACCCCACTGACGCCCGGCGGTATTTTGCCGGATCAGCGCAGCCACCGTTGCGCCATTGACGCCGCGCGCACGCGC
>DATIED010000559.1:0-3811 GCA_035455965.1 Spongiibacteraceae bacterium | reverse complement strand
ATTAAGAAGCCCGCGATAACGATCGACCAGTAATACAATGGCGTCAGAAAATGCAGCGGCCACCACGGTAACAGTGCGGCGATAGTGCCGAAGGTTCCCGGTGCGCGTGGCGCCAGACCGCTACCGAAACCGGCGGCGATTAAATGAATGGGGTTGCGTGGATCGGGCTTAGCCATGGAGTTGCTCGCAAAATTGAGCGGGCATTGTACGAAAGATAAGAGTACGAAAATATAAAAATGCGCGCGCTGTCGATTATAGTAGGCGCAGATAATTTCAATAAAGGAATGCCGGCGTTCAGAGTTCGCGGAATGCTGCAGGCCCCGCCGGGGATCGCCTTACAACAAACATCCCTGTTAGGCTCGGGCGCGCGCTTCCATGCGCGCTCACGTCCCCGGCAGGGCCTGCAGCATCCCGCCCGTCGCGTGCGGTGTGAGTCGAATGAAAAACAAAAGATGTTTGTGTTAATTTCTTCATAAATGACGCAGCGCACTGCTTGCGGAGTAGCGCTGGTCTCGCTGAGAATCGCCTACAACATTCCGCCGGTCCTGTGTGGTGCGAGTTAGAGACTTTAAGAAAAAAGCCAAGGAGATGTTTGTGTTAATTTCATCCGCATTCGGTCCGTTCGATCCGTTCAATCCGCAAAAAATTGGCGGCTTCCTGGCCGGAAACTTATATGCCGACCCGATCGAGATCGACGCGCCGATCGAGTTGGTGTGGAAGCTCATCACCGATTTCGATGCCTATCCCGAGTGGAATCCGTTGAATCGCTTCTTCCGTCTCGACGCCGCCGCCGCGCCGAACAACACAGTGACGTTCGGACCGTCGTGGGGCCCGTACGATCCCGACTGCATCGTGTTGCCTGAAGTCTCCTTCACCACCAACGAAACGATCACTGTGTGGGAAGAGAATTGTTGTCTCGCGTACGCAGATATCAAGCCGGGCCTGATGGCCGCCGAGCGTTCGCAATTTATTTCGCAACTGCCGAACGGCAAAGTCCGCTACCACACCTACGAACGCTTGCGCGGCCCGTTATCGGTGTTTGTACGTTGGCAGTTTGGTAAAAAAGTTGTAGCGGGGTTTGTTGCTAATGGAATTGCTTTGAAGAAGCGGGCTGAGGCGATGGCGAAGCAGTAAATAAAATACTCCGATTGGCGACTTAGCGCGGCTTTGTCGATCAAGGAGAACATGACTGGAGTTGTAAGCAACGACCGCAGTTCGGCCATTGCAGCCGTTCGTACCGCGCCCATAAATACGCGCAATAGCAGACTTTCGCATCGGGTACTTCTGGTTTATATGGCCGACCGAACTTGCCGTCCTATAACCGGTATTTTGACCAAAATGGCCGGTTGCGCTTTTTGCTGGACAGCATGCGGTCGTCGGGTTAATTTACGTGACAACTAGGGATAGTTGCCCAAACCTCAGCATTGGCGCGGCTTCCAGGCCAATAATAAAGACTGTGACAATGGACTATATCATCCGATGCATCTGCATTATCCGCCAAAAGCCTAGATCAAACGGCTCGTCGCGTTTAATTTTTAAATGCGGGTACGTCCGCTTACTAGTTATACGCCCGGAGTGATTATGGAATCGAAAGCTCGCAGGATACTTAAGGAAATCGGTAACTTGGAGCGCGACTTAAAATCGCCTACTCGGAACGAATGAAGCATTGATAAGGTTCGAAAAAAGGAAAAGAAAATCTCGAAGCTCTTAGAAGAACTTAAAGTAGACGGTATAGTGAGCAAACATGAATACGAGAAACTTCATGATGAGTTTTTAAAATCTGCGATACAAGTACTTAAGGAAGTAGTAACTAGAAAAATCGATGAAAATACGGACGTATGATTAACCTACAGCCAACACTCGTTGGTAGAACCGTTAGATTGCGGCCTCTGAAACCGGATGACTTTGAGGCGCTATATCAGGCAGCGTCTGACCCCAAGATATGGGAGTTACATCCAGACTCGGAGCGCTACCAACGTGAAACATTCAGAAAGCGCTTCTTTGAGGGCGCACTGGCCAGCGGCGGAGCGCTTGTTATCGAAGAAAATGGTTCAGGTCGTATTATTGGTTCTAGCCGTTACTACGACTGGAGCCCTGACACCAGGGAGATATCAATCGGTTACACATTTATTGAACGCAAGAACTGGGGCGTTGGCACCAACGCTGAGCTGAAAGAGCTGATGTTGAGGCATATTTATCTGTGGGCACGCGTTGTATGGTTCCATGTGGGAAAAATCAATATGCGCTCTCGACGTGCAGTGGAAAAACTGGGTGCAACCCTTTCTCATACGAAAGAAAGGGAGTTAGAGGGCAAGCGATTTACACAACTTTATTACAAATTAGAGGCGTCGAGGTTTGGTGCCTAACAATAGCAGCACTGCGCCTCTGTTCTGGGCGTTAAACTCATAGGAAAACAGCATTGCGTTCGAACACTGCGCCACGCGCGAACGTCCGCTTTGCTTTTTAATCGCACTCAAGCAAGGTCCGCAAAGGCCGAACTGCTGCCGCTCATTACAGCCCGCCCAAGCTCCTATTTAGAAGTGCTTATACCCCGCCTGTGACAGGGGCACCAGCGTGCCGTTAATGTCGCGCACAATTAACTTGCTGCTTTCGATGGCGCGGCCAGCCGCCGTAATCGGTGTCGCGAATTGCGCCGATAGCACGCGAATTTTTTCTTCGTATTCAGGCGTTTCGGTAAAAAACAATTCATAATCATCGCCGCCGCTCAACGCATACTGATGTGCATTCGTAAGATTGCGCAGGGAATCGGATATCGGCAGTTACATTAGTCGCACTTCGGTGCCGACCGCGCTGTGTTCGAGTATAGAGAGAAAATCGGGACGGATTTATTTTTCAGAGTTTGATGCTGCGCTAAATAATCTGTCCCCGATTTTTTAGAGCCTGTTTCTATCGATCAAAAACCGTGTGTCAGCGCGGTATTTTTTTACCGCAGCAATCTAAAATAGAAAAATATATCAAGAAAATTGTAGCGGCAATAGCATTACTTGCCGATTGCTCCAAATACCTTTTGTGCCATGCTGCCGGCGGCCTGCATCGGGTTTGCTCGAATATTTTTTTCTTCCTCGCCTATCATTTTATATAAGCCATCGAGTGTGGCGCGAGCCACGTAGTTATCGATGTTGGAATCCTCCGGCTTGATCAGGCCAAGCTGAGTGCCTTTAGCTGCCAGCTGATCGTATTTTTGTGCCAGTCCGACGTTGGCTGTATATTTTTTTATGATCGGTAAAAACTGTTGGGTGAGCTGATCCGAGGTTTTTGCTTTAAAGAATTGAGTAACCGATTCATTGCCGCCAGTGAGAATATTTTTGGCATCGGTAACAGTCATCGATTTCACGGCATTGAGCATTAACGGTTTCGCTTCGGGGACTGCCGCCTCGGCAGCGCGATTCATGGCTGTTACCAGCTCATCAGCTTGTTTGCTCATGCCCGCCATGCGCAAAACGCTTTCTGCTTTAGCAAGCCCTCCCGGCAGCGGAATTTTTACTGCCGGGTTGCCGAGGAAGCCGTCGGCTTTACCCAATGAGCCAATTGCCTGTGTCGTACCCTGTGTCAGCGCTTCTTTTAAGCCGCTGGATGCGTCCGTATTCGATATATCGCTGAGCGAGAGCGCCCAGGCTGAAATCGAAACGATCATAAGGATAATGAATTTGCTGAGTTTGTTCATGATTGTGGTCTCGCGTGATGGCAATGCTGAAGGCTGGCCGGAAACCGCTGTAAATACGCTACCTACTATCGACCTATTTGATAGGTGAATCAATAGACATGTGTAGATGCGACGTGGGGGTGATCA
>DATIED010000558.1:0-4708 GCA_035455965.1 Spongiibacteraceae bacterium | reverse complement strand
CACCAGCAGGGAGAGCGGTCCCAATTGTCCTAATATCTGCGCGGCGCCGGGCGGAATGTGTTCGAGGCCGAGCATAAAGGCGATGTAGTTACCGAGCAGGCCGCAGGTCGCTATCGTAATTAAGGCGGCATTGCGCGGCAGCAACAGGTTGCGCCATGGCGTGTTGCGATTGGTGGCGAAATAGGCGCCCAGTACCAATGCGGAAATGGTCAGCCGGCACCAAACGATGGTGGCCGAGCCCAGCACCGGCAGTAATTCTTTCAGCAGCGGCGGTCCCACGCCCCATTGCGCGGCCGTTAGAAGCGCAAATAAAAGGCCGGCTTGCCACTTTTGTCGAAAAGCTGGCGTAAGGGGCCGAGATGCGGGCATACGGATTCTCGAAAATAAATAATGCGTTGGGCGATTGCCGACGCTGGTGATGAGGAGGGCTATTGTAAACGAGCGAGGGCGCGGCCAGAGCTGCGCGCAAAAATAATTCGGGGCCGTGCAGGCCCCGGAACAAAGTCGAGTGCGGCTTAACTGGACTCGAATTACATCAGGCCTTCGGCCTGCATGGCGGCAATCACAGCGGGGCGCGCGGCGATGCGGGCGTTGTAGGCGGTGATCGACGGCAGCGACGACAGATCGATCTGTAAAAACTTACACCAGCTCAGAGCGGTGAACATGTAAGCATCGGCCACGGTGAATGTGTTGCCCACTAAAAAGTCTTTGCCTTCGAGTTGTTGTTCGACATAGCGAATACGCTCGTTGATCAGACCGATCAGGGCCGGCTTCATATCCTCGATCGCGGCGAATTTAAAAATCAGGCCGAAGTTTTTATGGATTTCGCTGCAGGTGAAATTAAGCCATTCCTGCACGCGATAGCGCTCGATCGTGCCCGCTGCCGGCACGAGTTTTTTCTCCGGCGCGCGATCGGCCACGTATTGTACGATGACCGGGCCTTCGGTGATGATCTGGCCGTCGTCCAGTTGCAGGGCCGGCACCTGACCTTTCGGATTGAGTTGCAGGTAGTCGGCTCCATCGGCGGTTTTGCGGGCGACCATGTCGATGCGCACCAGCTCGAACGGCAGGCCGCTCTCGCGCAATACGATGTGGGGGGATAACGAACAGGCGGCCGGGCTAAAAAATAACTTCATGGGGGTCTCCTCTCAAATGGCGGAAAGTGCACAAGCGACTGCAATAAGAATGTCGCTAGACTAAATCATTTTGGGCGCGCAAAAGGTTAACATGCGATGACAATCTTTCCGGATAGTCCGCGCTAGGAGTCTTCGATGATTACGTATTTTTATTGGCTGGTCGTTATCGTACTGGTGATCGCTGCGCTGTGGGTCGGTGGCATCGTACTCAAGCAGTGGAGCATCGCTATTCTGGTCGCCGTTGCGGTCGGTCTGATCGGCACCGGTGCATATTATTTTCACTACCAGCAGGTTTTTGTTAAGCGCTGGGGTGGAGTGATGAGTATTTCGGTGCCCAATGGCATGCATCACATGGGCGTGACCTGGAAGGATGATAATTTGTGGGTCGAGAATTATGACCCGGTCAACAATACCTGCGAGTTCCACGAGTATTCGCGCGGCGATTTATTGCAGGGAACGGTAATTATCAAAAACTGTAACCCGTTGAAACAGCCGTAGCGATGCTGCCGGTGGCGAAGGTCGATGTACTGATAGCTGGCCGGAGCTGCGTATAAAAGAGGGAGTTGGCGATGCCGATCGTGATTTTGCGTGCACAAGTACGTATCGGGTTCGAGCAGGAAGTCGACGAGTTACTGATCGCGGCGCGGGATTTTGCCGCGATCAGTGCCGGCTTTGTCGCCTTCGATCGCGCGGTCGGCACCGACGGCGAGAGCATCGTATTACTGGAGTTCGAAACGCACGAGACGCTCGCGGCGTGGCGCGATCATCCCGACAATATCGCCACGCAGGCGACGCGGCGCGATCGCTTGTTTAAGCGCTACAGCATTCAAGTCTGCGACGTCGTACGCGCCTATGATTTTGCCGGTTAGCGCGCCGCCGTTGCCGCGCCTTCAGGCGTTAAAGCGCCTATTGAAACGCCTTACACATTAAACCGGAAGTGCATGACGTCGCCGTCCTGCACGATATATTCCTTGCCTTCCAGGCGCCATTTGCCGGCGTCCTTCGCGCCTTGCTCGCCCTTGTATTGAACGAAGTCTGCGTAGGCGACGACTTCAGCGCGAATAAAACCTTTTTCGAAATCGGTGTGGATTACCGCAGCCGCTTTCGGTGCCGTGGCGCCGACCTGCACGGTCCACGCGCGCACTTCCTTCACGCCGGCGGTGAAGTACGTTTGCAGGCCGAGCAGCTCGTAGCCGGCACGGATCACGCGATCGAGGCCGGGCTCGGTCATGCCGAGCGCGGTAAGGAACTCTGCGCGCTCGTCGTCTTCCAGCTCGGCGATCTCCGCTTCGAGCTTGTTACAAATAGGCACCACCACAGCGTTTTCGCTGGCGGCGATCTGGCGCACGGTATCGAGATACGGATTGTTTTCGAAGCCGTCCTCGGCGACGTTGGCTATATACATTGTCGGTTTGGTCGTCAGCAGGTTGAGCGGTTTCAGCAAAGCGAGCGCGGTGTCGTCGAGGTTCAGCGAGCGCACCGGTTGCCCTTCGGCGAGATGCGGTTGCACCTTGTCGAGCACGGCCTTCAGTGCAATCGAATCCTTGTCGCCGCCCTTCGCCAGTTTCGATGCTTTCAGCAATTGTTTGTCTACGCTGTCGAGGTCGGCCAGCGCCAACTCCATGTTGATGATCTCGATATCGTTCTGCGGGTTCACGACATTGGCGACATGGATAACGTTGTCGTCTTCGAAGCAGCGCACGACATGCGCGATGGCATCGGTCTCGCGGATATTGGCGAGAAATTTATTGCCGAGGCCTTCGCCTTTCGACGCGCCGGCGACGATGCCGGCGATGTCGATAAACTCCATCGAGGTCGGGATCACGCGTTCGGGTTTAACGATAGCGGCCAGCTCGTCGAGGCGCGGGTCGGGCATCGGCACGATGCCGGAATTCGGCTCGATGGTGCAGAACGGAAAGTTTTCCGCCGCGATGCCGGCCTTTGTCAGCGCGTTGAAGAGCGTGGATTTACCGACGTTGGGAAGGCCGACGATGCCGCAATTAAAACCCATGATATGTTCCTGCTAAAAATGTTGGCTGTTGGCGCAGCGAAAATTTGAGCGCCGTATTATTCCGCGCTAAAGGTGTGCAATTCGTTCATCGCGCGCGACCATTGCCCGCTCGCCGCCAAGGGCAGAACCTTCAGGGCGGCATCGATGGCTGCGTCGATGCTGATGCGCTCGTCGCCGCTCGGCTTATTGAGCACGTAGCCGACTACTTTTTCGGCACTGCCGGGATGGCCGATACCGATGCGCAAGCGATGAAAATTATTTTGATTGGCGAATTTGCCGATGATATCGCGCAGGCCGTTGTGGCCGCCGTGGCCGCCGCCGACTTTAAGCCGCGCATTGCCCGGTGCAATATCCAATTCGTCGTGTGCGACCAGCACGGCTTCGACGGGGATTTTATAAAACGTCGCCATCGCTGCCACCGCCTGGCCGCTTAAATTCATGAAGGTGGTGGGAATCAATAATTTGATGTCCTGACCGGCGACATTAATGCGGCCGGTCAGTCCAGAGAATTTACTATCGTTGCTCAACGAGCAGCTCTGTTGCCGCGCGAGTTGCGCGACGAACCAGGCGCCCGCATTGTGGCGCGTATCTTCGTATTCGCGGCCCGGATTGCCCAGGCCGACGATCAGCTGAATAGCGCTCACGGCGGGAGCTCGATTTCAGAGGCAGTAAGCTGGCTTCAGTCTTTCTTCTCTTCGGCCGCCGCATCTTCCGCTGCATCGGCGCTGCTGCCGCGCGGCGTATTGACGCTGACCACCGCGTGGTCGTGCCCTTCGCCGTGCGCGAGTTCGACGCTTTCGACACCGGCCGGCAATTTCAGGTGCGAAATGTGCAGGATGTCGCCGACATGCATATCGGTTACGTCAACTTCGATGAACTCCGGCAGGTTTTGCGGCAGGCAGCGCACTTCGATTTCAGAGATCGAATGCGAAATTACGCCGCCTTCCAGACGTACGCCGACGCATTTTTCCTGATTGGTGAAGTGCAGCGGAACGCGCAAGACGATTTCGTGCGTGGCATCGACGCGTTGGAAGTCCGCGTGTAGCAGCGTGTTTTTTGCCGGATGGCGTTGCAGGTCCTTGAGTACGACCTGCTCGGCGGCGCCGTCGACGGTCAGCGTGATAATGTGCGAATAAAACGCTTCGTCTTCGAGAGCTTTAGCCAAGTCTTTGTGCGACAGGCTGATGTTTTGCGGTGCATTGGTGCCACCGTAAACGATGCCGGGCAGTTCGCCGGCCAGACGACGCAGGCGGCGGCTCGCACCTTTTCCTGCATCGGTTCTGACCTTCGCTGCCAGAGTGAAATTAGTTGCCATGGTGTTGCTCCTTTCGGGTTATGGGTATTGCTATGAAAGCGCCGTTAAATCTGCGACCGATTTAACGACGCCGGTGTAAAAGTTTTTCTGCTCGTCGATGCGTTCGTTGCTGAAATATTGTATTAACGAAACATCGCGCTGATCGATTCCTCGTTGCTGACTCGGCGCATCGCTTCCGCTAACAGATTGGCGATACTCAGTTGGCGAATACGGCTGCATTGGCGCGCGGCTTCGCTGAGTGGAATC
>DATIED010000557.1:0-4636 GCA_035455965.1 Spongiibacteraceae bacterium | reverse complement strand
GATGTGCATATGAGCGATATCCTCAGCGGGCGCGTCGGTCTCGAATCTTTCAAAGGTATCGCCGCCTGTGGCGGCTTTTCGTATGGCGATGTATTGGGGGCCGGCGAGGGTTGGGCGAAGACGATTTTGTTCAATGCGCGCGCGCGCGAGCAGTTCGCTGCCTTCTTTCAGCGCGGCGATACGTTTTCGCTCGGCATCTGCAACGGCTGTCAGATGATGTCGAATCTGAAAGAGCTGATACCCGGCGCTGAATTATGGCCGCGCTTCGTGCGCAATCTGTCGGAACAATTCGAGGCGCGCGTGGCCTTAGTGCAGGTACCGCAATCGCCGTCTATCTTATTTGCCGGCATGGCGGGCTCGCATCTGCCGGTGGTAGTGGCGCACGGCGAGGGCCGCGCAGAGTTTGGCGCCGCGGAGCAACTGCAAGCGCTACAAGCGCAAGAGCAAGTCGCGCTGCGTTTTATCGATCACCGTCTGCAAATCGCCGCTACTTATCCGGCCAATCCGAACGGTTCGCCGGCCGGTATTTCCGGCGTGACCAGTCGCGATGGCCGCGTAACATTGCTGATGCCGCATCCCGAGCGCGTATTTCGCGCGGTGCAGAACTCGTGGCGACCGGACGATTGGCAAGAGGACGGCGCGTGGCTGCGGATTTTCCGCAATGCGCGGGTGTGGTTGAACTAATTGCGACTCTGGTTAATTAGTGTTCAAGGGGCGTGACGATTCCTGCGAGGTTGAGCTGCCATAAAGCCCGCTGTGACACGCAGCCCTCTTTTTTGCAAAAGCAAATAGGGTCCATGTGCCCACAGCGATCGCTTCGCGATGGGGCAGGCTCTAGCTCGTAGTCGGCATCCATGCCGCCTGCGGTCACAGTAAACCTTGCGGCAGCTCAACTTTCAGCCGCAGTTGAGTGCTCTTTGGTAATGCATGGTTGTTGTGTCATGCGGTTTACGTATAATTGGGCGCCTTTGTTGAGCGCTGCCACCAACAACTCGCGCTCACAAGTCATTACACAATAAAAGGCTGCGGTGTTCGCATTCACTTTGGAAGGTCTATGAATAAGTATCCACTCTGGAAGTATCTGCTGATCCTGTTCGTCTTGGTGGTCGGTTTCTTTTATGCGGCGCCGAACTTATTCAGCCCGGACGCGGCGGTGCAGATCTCCGGCGAGAGCAGCGCTAATCTGATCGAAGAGCCGACCCTCGTGTTGGCCACCGCGGCGTTAAAAGCTGCCGGCATCGATTATTTCGGCGAACAGATTGCCGATAAAGGTAAGAGCGGTTTAATTCGGCTGCGCGATCGCGAACAACAGTTGCGTGCGCAGGCGATTATTCAGCGCTCGATCGGCGACGGTTTCGTGGTGGCGCTCAACCTCGCGCAGACCACGCCCAAGTGGATGACGATGCTGGCTGCGCACCCGATGAAACTCGGTCTCGATTTGTCCGGCGGCGTACATTTTCTGCTCGAGGTCGACACGCCGGCTGCGGTGAAGAAGCGGTTGGAAATTGCTGTCACCGGTATTAAACGCAAATTGCGCGAAACGCATGTGCGCGGCTTCATCGAACAAAGCAATAACGGCAGCATCGTCGGCAAGTTCAAAGATAAAGAGCTGGCCGATCAAGCGATCGGCGCTGCGCGCAGCGAATATCCCGAGCTGCAGCAGGTTACCGTTACCAATGATGAAGGCGTTGTGGTGACGTGGACCATGGCTCCGGCCAAGATCAGAGAAATCGAGGATTATGCCGTCGGGCAAAACCTCACGACGCTACGCAATCGCGTCAACGAACTCGGCGTTGCCGAGCCGCTGGTGCAGCGCCAGGGCCGCAATCGCATCGTGGTCGAATTGCCGGGTATTCAGGATACCGCGGAGGCGAAGCGTATTTTGGGTAAAACCGCCAACCTCGAATTTCGTCTCGAAGCCAAACCGGACGCCGACTCGAGCGCTAAAGAGCAGTACGAGTTCCGCGATTCGCGCTTCGGCCCGAAAGCGGCGTGGCTGGAGCGCGAGGTGGTAATTACCGGCGAGCGCGTCACCGATGCGAAAGCGGGTTTCGATTCGCAGAGCAGTCATCCCGAAGTGAGTATCGTGCTCGACAACGAGGGCGGCGGCCTGATGAACCAGGCGACCCGCCACAATATTCATCGCCGGCTCGGCGTATTGTTTATCGAGCGGAAATTGCGCACGCACTACGAGCAGGATGCCAGCGGTAAAGACGTGCCGGTGCATGTGCCGTACGACGAGAAAAAAATTATCAGCCTAGCCACCATTCAGGATGCATTGGGTAATCGCTTCCGCATCACCGGTCTTGATAACTCCGGCGAAGCGGCCGAATTAGCGTTGTTGCTGCGTGCCGGTGCGTTGGCCGCACCGATGGATTTCGTCGAGGAGCGCACGGTCGGCCCATCGCTCGGTGCCGCGAATATTCATCAAGGTATCACCGCGATCTGGGTCGGCTTTATTTTAGTGACGATCTTCATGACGTATTACTACCGCGCGTTCGGTTTGGCGGCAATCGTCGGCCTCGCGGTCAATATCATTTTATTGATCGCTTGCATGTCGATTCTATCGGCGACGTTGACCATGCCCGGTATCGCCGGTATCGCCCTGACGGTTGGCATGTCGGTGGACGCGAACGTATTGGTGTTCGCGCGGATTCGCGAGGAGCTTAAAAATGGCATGTCGCCGCAGGCGGCGATCAGCGCCGGTTTCGAGCGCGCCTTCGTCACGATTACCGATTCGAACTTGACGGCCCTGCTCGTCGCGCTGATTTTATACGCGGTCGGCACCGGTCCGGTGCGCGGCTTCGCCGTGACGCTCGCGCTCGGTATTATCACGTCGATGTTTACCGCCATCACCGTGACGCGCGCCATTATCAATCTGTCCGTCGGCGGTCGCCGCGTGACCAAGCTGTGGATTTGAGTCGACCTCGTCGTTGGCGGAGAGCAATAAAATGACAGATAACGCTAAAGTGACCGCAGGTAAAACGGAAAATAAAATTATTCCGTTTATGGCCTTTCGCAAATACGCCGCGGTCGTTTCGCTGGTGCTTATTCTTATCAGTATCGGTTCGCTGCTGACGCGCGGCATCAATTTCGGCTTGGATTTCACCGGCGGTACCTTGGTAGAGCTGAGTTACAGCGAAGCCGCGCCGCTCGAGCAGATTCGGCAAACGCTGAAAAAAGCCGGCTTCGAGCACGCCACGGTCGTGAATCTTGGCTCCGCCACCGATGTGGCGATTCGCCTGGCGAGCGGCACCGATAAAAATATCGGCCACTCGCTGGCAGTGCTGCTGCAGAAAGATTACAACGGCACTATCGATCTGCGCCGTGTCGAGTTTGTCGGACCGCAGGTCGGCGACGATTTGCGCGAGCAGGGCGGCCTTGCGGTATTGCTGTCGTTACTGGCGGTCGGCGGCTACATCGCGATGCGTTTCCAATATAAATTTTCGGTCGGTGCAGTGATCGGTTTGTTTCATGACGTGATCGTGGTGGTGGGCTGTTTCTCGTTGTTCCAATGGGAGTTCGATTTGACTGTGCTCGCAGCGGTGCTGGCGGTGATCGGTTCGACCGTCAACGATACTATCGTGGTGTACGACCGGATTCGCGAAGTATTTCGCAAGATGCGTAAGGTCGATACCGCGGAGATTATCAATATTTCGCTGACTCAGACGTTAGACCGAACTATCGGCACCAAGGTAACGGTATTGCTGACACTGTTTGCGTTGTTGATCTTTGGCGGCGAAATGATTCGCGGATTCTCGATCGCGTTGGCGATCGGTACCTTCTTCGGTATGTACTCGGCGACCTACGTGGCGGCGTCTTTCCTGATGATGTTGAAAGTGACGCGCGACGATTTGGTGACGGCGCCAGTCGTGAAAGAAGGCGCGGTGGATGGTAGGCCCTAACGCAGCCTTTGGCTGCAGTTGTTAGTAGTTAGTTATTAGTAGTTAGCTAAAAAGACGGTGGTAAGCGAATGGCATGATGCCTTTAACTAGCTACTAAAACCTAACTACTAACAACCCAAACAAAAAGGCCGCGCATTGCGCGGCCTTTTTTATTGCAATAGAGGTGTTAAGTAGAGTGATCTGGGTTTCTGTAGTCGGACTTTAGTCCGACGTGTCGGGCTGAAGCCCGACCTACAGGTTGTTTTTTTCAGGAAGCTCTAATCGGAGCAACGTAGCGAGCACAGTAGTATTTTACAAATGCCCTAGATGCGGCTGAATTAATTGCAGTAAACCTTTAAAGCATTTCGGGTTGCCGCAGACGATATTGCCGCTCTCCAGATAGTCGTTGCCGCCTTTGAAATCGCTGATCAGACCGCCAGCTTCGCGAATCAGTAGTGTGCCCGCTGCCAAATCCCAGGGCGCCAGCCCCATTTCCCAGAACGCATCGAGACGACCGGCAGCGACGTAGGCAAGATCCAGCGTCGCGGCACCGGCGCGGCGCAGGCCGGCGGTTTTTTCAGCGACCGATTGCAGGCTGTGCACATACGAGGGTATTTCCGCTTCGCAGCGCGATTTAAACGGAATGCCGGTGCCGATTAGTGCGCCATCGAGATTTTTACGCTCGCTGACGCGAATGCGGCGGCCATTGACCTGTGCGCCGCGGCCACGCGTGGCGGTGAACTCTTCGAGTC